>JADDPY010000512.1 GCA_016781635.1 Rubrobacter sp. | reverse complement strand
GGGTGCTCCTGCCAACCTTGGGTTGGCAGGAGCACCCTTGACTTCAAAGATAGGCTCCCGGCGAGTGAAGGACGAGGAACGGTGGAGATCGTGGCTGACTAAATCATCCAATTCGAACACTACGTGCGCTTGGTGAGCTGTGCCCCTGAACACAACTGGCAGCGCTTCTACCTGTTCAGTTGGCAACATTCACTCTACGGTGGGCGTTGTCAACTTATCGCCGCATGCGAACGGATTGGCCTCATAGCGGCGAGATCAGACCGACGATCAGTCCGCGTGGGTGTTGGTATGCTGGCAGCTGGAGGCCCGTTACTTGGTTCCAGACCTGGAATCGCAGCGCGCGTTTCTGCCGGTACTCGTCCGCCCTCAATCGATGCCTTCGCGGACAGAAATGCTGACGGATCGGCGGGCACCCCCAGGGTGAAGCAGACAAGAACCGCTGGGCATGTCCGGCCGATTTGAAGCGCTGCAGAACCCGCTCACGCTTTCGTGTAGGTTGATGCGAGTTCTCCGCCCGGTTGTTGAGGTAGCGACTCTGGCGATGTTCCACGCTCGGTAGGACCTCACGCTTGGCGGCGCGATAGCTGGCAAGCTTCACCCCTCCCGGGTACCCGGTGATGAGTACGCGCGGGACGTACGTGGAGCCCTTCAGGAGCTTGCGAAAGAACTTGATGGCTGCTCGCTTATTCCGGCGCCTCTGCACAAGGATATCCAGGACGTTGCCATGTTGATCGATGGCGCGCCACAAGTAATGGGTCTCGCCGTTGATCTTAAGGAAGACCTCATCCGCATATGTGTCGCCAGGCCGGGCTCGTCGGCGACGCAAGCGGTTGGCAAACTGCTGACCGAATTTGCGGCACCACTCCCGCACCGTTTCGTAGGTCATGATGATACCCCGGGCTGCCAACAGTTCCTCGACATCGCGAAAACTGAGGTTGAAGCGGAAGTACAGCCAGACCGCGTGCGAGATGATTTCCTGAGGGAACCGAAAGCCGATATAGGATGGAGAAGTCGTATCAGTTGTCATGGCACCAGGATCGCACAACTTCAAGCCCTTCCTAAACGCTGCTCTCAAGTTGTTACGATGAAGGCAAGCGGCGACGGCCGCCAACCATGGTTGCGAT
>JADDPY010000014.1 GCA_016781635.1 Rubrobacter sp. | reverse complement strand
GCGTGAGGTGCGCCTGCCCAACGCCTTCAGCGCCTCGCACACGACCTCCAACGACTTCTTCTTCCGCACGTGCCGGGAACGCGGCATCACCCCGCACCCCGCCCGGATGCCGACCGGCCTGGCGGCCTTCTTCATCGAGTTCTTGACGGACCCAGGAGACCTGGTGCTCGACCCGTTCGCGGGCAGCAACACGACCGGGTTCGCCGCGGAGCTCCTGGGGCGCCGGTGGACCTCCATCGAGGTCAAGGAGGATTACGCGGAGCAGTCCCAGATCCGTCTAGAAGACCCCGTCCTGCAAAATCCGCTCGCCGCGCACGCCGAGGAGGGATAGCCGTGGCCGACCTGAGCTTCACCAACGAGATCGCCAAGATCGCCTCCGTCGACCTGTTCAAGCGCAACGGGGACCGCGAGCTGCAAACCGGCCTCTTCGTGGGCCGCCCCTTCTACCTGGACTATAACCGGGCGCATCTCCTGGTCGCCGACAGCTGGAAGCTCAAGGCGAAGGGCCTTCCCCAAGGCTCGTTCCTTCTGGCCTACTACGAGAACGAACCGGACGTCTCCGAGGCCATATTGCTGCGGGTCCTGGGACCGACGAGGCTCCCCACGGACAACGACGTCATCAGCTCGATGGTCGAGTACTACAAGGACAACCTGAGGACCAGCGGAGCGGAGACTCAGCTGGACACCTTCACCCGCTACGAGTTCGGCTTCTCCGGCCTGGAGTGCCGCATCCTGGGCACCTTCTACAAGGAGGGGAACGGGCTCATGAGCTTCGGGGCCGACGTCGAGAACTTCTACAGCGCCCACAACTACAGCGTCGTGAAGCCGAACGTCGAAGTGCTGGAGCTGATCGCCAACTTCCGCGAGGGCGAGGTCACCGGCAAGCCCACGGACGTCAGGATCGGCAAGGTCCGCTACAGCTCCAGCCGCCGGTTCCAGGCGCAGGAGAAGGACGTGCCCGTCTACGTCAGCCCGCAAGATTTCCTGGGCAAGCGCACCGCCCTCTTCGGCATGACCAGGACGGGCAAGTCAAACTCGGTCAAGAAGATCATCCAGGCCACGGTCGGCATGACCGAGAACGCCCCGCACGAGCTGGATCGCCCCGTGGAAGCCAGCGCGGCCGAGACCCTGGAGCCCTTTACCGAGGACGGGGTGCCCAAGTACCCGGTCGGCCAGATCATCTTCGACATAAACGGCGAGTACGCGAACCCCAACATGCAGGATGAAGGCACGGCCATCTTCGAGATGTTCCAGGAGCAGACCACG
>JADDPY010000174.1 GCA_016781635.1 Rubrobacter sp. | reverse complement strand
CGGTGCGCGCGTGGAATCCCCCAGCCACGAGCTGGGCGAATGTGGGGGCAATGGGCAGCGCTGGCATATCCGGTGCTGCAACTAACGTTGCGTCCGTTGCTGGAAGCCGGTGGGGGGTGGCTTCCAGGGCGGGCGCTTCCTTGACCGTAATATTGAGTTTATCAATACGTGGCTGGGCCGCTGCGAGCTGCTGTGTGCGGTGGTAGGCCGCAAGCGCTTCCACCATGGCGCCGGCGAGCTCACCACTATCAATCATGGCGCGTGGTACGGGTAGCTGCCCTGCATGATTGGGGTACACCAGGGCTTTGCGGCGCTGCGCGTAGGCGTCCAGTGCGACGCCAATAGCGATTACCGGCACTAAGGCGAAGGCCGCGTACCAGGCAAAGCCAGCAAAGCGGCTAACGGGCTCAAGGGCAGTAGCGCGCTGCTCGGCACGTTCAGCAGCGGCGCGTTGCTGCTGGAGCTCTAGTTGTGCTTTGGAGAATTCGAGGGAGTCAGGCTGGCCACAGGCTGCAAGGGCGAGTGTCAGCACGCCAGCGGCGAGAAGCGGAGAAACGCGCATATAGTGTAGTCCTTTCCGATCTGCTACAATCGGTCTGTACCGAGGTCTGTAGTCCTTTCCTCGGTGGGAGTCGGTGTTAGAGCACCGGCTCCACTTTTTTACCCATTGTAGCACGGCTGGTCAATGATACGACTAGTCGACTAGCTTAAGGCCTAGCCACGTCGGCGGAAGCGCGAGAAAAAGCCGCTCGGCTGCTCATTTTGCTGCTGACTGGTCGCCTGGTCCTTCGTCTGGTCGATGACCGTTTGCAGCCGCGCGTTCTCCTCTTGGAGCCGCTGTACTTCCCCCTCCAGCGCTTGCACCCGTTCCGGCCCTGGCAAATACCGCTGGGCTGCGCGCATCTCTGCGAGCTCCTGTTGCAGCTCAAAAATGCGTTGATTCTGCTGCTCTACAACCTGCGTAAATGCGTTGATTGCGGCTAGACTGGCTTCGGCATTGGCATTGATGGCCGGCGCGATTTCGCGTACCTCTTGCCGGGCTGTCACTTTGCGGCCAAGCTGCACCGCCGCTGCATCAACAGAATCAGGATCAATCAAAATACGGTTGCCAGCGTCGCGCCCAGCTTCACGCAGCTGGCCAGCAGCAAGCATCCGGCGAATCGTCTTATCAGCGACGCCGAGCACCTGCATGGCCTCAGGAACAGTGTAGGGTGGTCTAGTCATGTGCTCAGTCTAGGCGACTAGTCAAGAGGCTACGGCTATT
>JADDPY010000511.1 GCA_016781635.1 Rubrobacter sp. | reverse complement strand
GCCCCCACCGAGTGGTCCAGTTTGATTGTTAGTGCATCGTCACCTCCAGCGCCATTGCCGGCTGGAGGTGGAGCGAAGCGGAACCGGAAGCCGGCAATGGCGGTGTTACCGCTTCGGGTGCTGGCGGCCGGTAGCCGAGGCTGCTGTGCGGGCGCACCGTGTTGTAGTGCCGCCGCCAGGCCTCGATCAGCACCTTGGCCTCGCCGAGGCTGTAGAAGATCTCGCCGTTCAGCAGCTCGTCCCGTAGCGACCCGTTGAAGCTCTCGTTATAGCCATTCTCCCAAGGTGAGCCTGGCGCGATGTAGAGCGTCTTCACTCCGATCCTGCTGAGCCACTTCTGGACGGCAGTAGCAATAAACTCGGGGCCGTTGTCGGACCTGATATGCGCCGGCGGGCCGCGTGTGACGAACAGCTCAGCCAGCGCCGCCAGCACGTCCTCGTGGCGCAGCTTTCTGGCCACGATGAGCGCCAGACATTCGCGGCTGGCCTCATCGATGACGGTCAGGATCCGGAACTTGCGGCCGTCATGGGTGCGACCCTCAACGAAGTCATAGGCCCAGACATGCCCCGGATATTCCGGCCGCAGCCGGATGCACGATCCGTCATTCAGCCATAGCCGTCCACGCTTAGGCTGCCGCTGCGGCACCTTCAGCCCCTCACGTCGCCAGATCCGCTCAACCCGCTTGCGGTTAACTGTCCAACCAGCATCGCGCAGCAACGCCGTAACCCGGCGATAGCCGTAGCGACCGTATTGCTTGGCCAAAGCGATGATGTCTTGCGTGAGCGCCTGCTCGTCGTCCGCCCCGCGCGGCTCCTTGCGATGTGTCGATCGATGCTGCCCGAGCACCCGGCATATCCGTCGCTCGGACACCGGCAACTCACGTCGGAGCTGGTCGATACAACGCCGCCGCCGCGCGGGACTCAGAAGTTTCCCCGGGCAGCCTCCTGCAAGATCAGCTTGTCCAGCGTCAGATCGGAGATCGCGCGGCGAAGCCGCAAATTCTCCTTCTCCAGCTCCTTCATCCGGCGAGCCTGATCCGTCTTCAGACCGCCATACTCCTTGCGCCAGCGATAGTAGGTCTGCTCACTCACCGCGATCCGGCGGCACGCATCGGCCGTCGTCCCACCCTGCGCCAGCACAATCTCAACCTCACGTAGCTTGCCGATAATCTCCTCCGGCGTGTGCTTCTTGCTCGGCATTCGTAACCTCCTTCGTGGTCCAGACTAACTTAGTCGATGGACCACTCAGAAGGGGGCAGCT
>JADDPY010000319.1 GCA_016781635.1 Rubrobacter sp. | reverse complement strand
TGCAGGTCGGCGAGGATCTC
The DNA here is from genome assembly GCA_016781635.1 of Rubrobacter sp. Lineage (GTDB taxonomy): Bacteria > Actinomycetota > Rubrobacteria > Rubrobacterales > Rubrobacteraceae > Rubrobacter_F. The sequence continues at coordinate 5,292 of JADDPY010000319.1, read as the reverse complement.
GGCCGCGCACAACGGATGGTAGACGAACGGCTCCCCGCTCTTACGGACCTGGCCCTTATGCGCGGCGTGCGCCGTCCCGTAGGCGCGCGCTATCAACTCCTCGTCCGCCTCCGGATTGTAGGAGCGGACCTTCTCGATCAAGCCGGTGATCGTGACGTCCGGGACCGCTACCGGCTTCGGATACGCCTCTTCGCGGATACTTTCCATAAACGGATTCTAACATCGGGCCCAGAGACCATGGCGAGGGAGGCCCGCGCCGCCATGGTCCGGCAAGACCCGACGCCCACTAACAAGCACCATCGGCACGGCCTCGCAGCCCACCGCGCGCGGAGCGTGTGGATCCAGCTTCTCATCTCTATGGACTGACGTCCCGCTCGGGCTCCCTGTCAGCGAGAGCTCCGCAGGCTTTCTAGACGTTCCCGATCCACCTCGAGCCCTAGCCCTGGGGTCTTGGGGACGGCGACGGTCCCGTCGGAACGTACGGAGAGGCTTTTATCGAAGAGAGCTTCTCTGACGGGGTTGTCGGAGCGGTCATACTCCAGAAGGACGTGGCCGGGGAGCGCGGCCAAAACTTGCAGCGACGCAGCGAGCGCGATGGGTGTGCCCCACACGTGCGGGATGCAGGGGACGTTGAGGGCATGCGCCAGATCCGCGATGCGCTTGACCTCGGTGATGCCGCCGGCCGAGCACACGTCGGGCTGGGCTATCGAGACGGCCCCGCGCCGGAAGACCTCGTGGAAGCCGGAGAGAAGCGCCCAACTCTCGCCGGCAGCGATCGGCACGTCGAGCTTGGACGAGAGCCTGGCATAGCCGTCGAGGTCGTCGGGCGGCAGGGGCTCTTCGAACCACTCCACGCCGACCTCCCCGGCTGCACGGCCCACCCTTAGGGCCTCGGAGGGATCGTAGGCGCAGTTTGCGTCGATCATGAGCGGCACACCGGACCCGACCTCCTCCCTGAGGGCGCGCACGAGGGCGATATCCGCCTCCGTCCCCCACCCCAGCGTCCTCCCCAGCCCGATCTTGAGCTTCAGTGCCTTGAAGCCGCTTGCGAGGTGCCCGCGAGCCTCCTCGAGTACCGCCGAGATCTGCTCTTCCAGGGTCTCGACCTTCCGGAAGTAGTGACCCGTGGCGTAGGCGGGGACGGTCTCCCGAAACGCGCCCCCGAGAAGCTCGGAGACCGGCAAACCGAGCAGCTTGCCCTTCAAGTCCCAGAGCGCGATATCGACCCCGCTCAGGGCGCTGTAGGGGGCGAAGGAGTGGTAGGCCCAGCGCAGCTTGAAATGTACGCTCTCCCAGAGGCGCCCCGTAGCGAGCGCGTTTTCGCCCACGAGCAGGGGCGCTATCACCTCCTCCACCACGCGGTCGTTCCCCGCTATCGGCCCCCAGCATTCGCCGTACCCCGCGGTCCCGTCCTCGGCGACCACCCTGACGATGAGGTACTGGCGCGAGGTCGTCCAGCCCTGCCCGTTGCCGAACGGTTGTCCAACTCCCCCTTCACGGGGATGGTTTCGACTCGTGCGATGTTCATCACATTCTCCTAACGGGAAAGCGTCTCGACGATGGCATCCGTTACCTCCGAGGTGCTGGCGGAGCCTCCGATGTCGGGCGTGCGAACATCGGTCTTCGCGAGGACGTGCTCGATGGCCCCGAGGACCGCGGATGCCGCCTCGGCGTACCCGAGGTGGTCCAACATCATCGCCCCCGACCAGATCTGGCCGATAGGGTTCGCGACGCCTCGCCCGGCGATGTCGGGCGCGGAGCCGTGAACCGGCTCGAACATCGAGGGGAACTCGCGCTCGGGGTTGAGGTTAGCCGAGGGCGCTATCCCGATGCTCCCCGCGATCCCCGCCCCGAGGTCGCTCAGAATGTCGCCGAACAGGTTAGAGGCGACAATCACGTCGAGGCTCTCGGGCTTCAGGACGAAGGCCGCCGCGAGAGCGTCTATGTGGTACTGGCTCGTCTCCACGCCCTCGTAGCCTCGCGCTACCCCGTCGAAGACCTCGTCCCAGAACGGCATCGTGTGGATGATCCCGTTCGACTTCGTCGCCGAGACCACCTTCCCGCTCCTCCCCCGCGCCTGCTCGAAGGCGTAGCGCACGACGCGCTCGATGCCGCGGCGGGTGAACACGGACTCCTGCACGGCAAGCTCCCTCCCCGTCCCCCGGTAGAGACGCCCCCCGATCTCGGAGTACTCACCCTCGTTGTTTTCCCTTACGACGACCATATCTATGTCGGAGGGCGTGGCCTTGCGCAGCGGCCCCTCGAGCCCCTCGAAGAGCCGGATGGGCCTGAGGTTCACGTACTGCTCGAAGGCCCGGCGGATGGGGATCAAAAGTCCCCACAACGACACATGATCCGGCACACCAGGGTAGCCGACCGCCCCCAGAAAGATCCCCTCGTGCTGCCCGAGCCTCTCCAACCCATCGTCCGGCATCATCTGCCCGGTCTTCGTGAAGTGCTCGCAACTCCAGTCGAACTCGTTCCATCTGAAACCGAAGCCCCAGATCTCACCCGCCCGATCCAGAACTCGACGAGCCTCCGCAACAACCTCCTTGCCGATCCCATCCCCCGGAATTACCGCGATCTCATGCGCCACTCGCCCCTCCTTCTCTCCAAGCCACGACGCCACGAAAGTCGGTTAAACCTAACACGAGTCGCACCGGTCCGATAAAAGGCTCGCGAGACGCCATGGGCCTCGTGCCGTGAGGGCTTGGCGACGTGGGGGTCGTCGTGCGGTGGTCGTAGCGGGTGGCTACAACCGACCGGAGCGGAAGATAACGACGAGGAGCAGCGCGGCCATCATGGCAGCGAGGAAGAAGCCCACGAAGGCGACCACGGGGACGCCGAGGATCGGCACCTCGGGACCAGAGGAGACAAAGGCCCCTATCAAGGAGGAGCCGATCAGGAGCGCACCGGTTACGAGCGCGAAGACGAGCCGGTTGGCGAGCACATCCACCTCGCCTATAAGCTCGTCGATGCCGCCGTGACGGAGCCGAACTTCGAGGGTACCGTCCTCGAGTCCGCCGAGGACCTGCCGGAGTTGTTCGGGGTAATCCTCCAGGTAGCGGGCGTACTCGACTGCCCGTTCGCTCGTCCTCTCCAGGAGGGCATCGGGCTCGTAACGTTCGAGGAGGAGACGTCGGGCGTAAGGCTGGGCGAGCTCGTAGACGTTTATCGTCGGGTCAATGGAGCGCGCCAGGGCCTCGGCCGTGACCAGCGCCTTGGTGAGGAGCGGGAAGACCGCGGGCATGGAGACCCGATAGCGCCTGGCGAGCGAGATCAACTCCGAGAGCGCCTGCCCGAGCGAGAACTCCCCGACCGTGAGCCCCGAGTACTTGTGCAGAAACTCCCGGAGCTCCTGCACAAGATCGCCGCGCACCTCGGTCGCGTACCGGACGCCGAGTCCCTCCAGACCCCGGAGGGCGGCGTCGGCGTCGCGCCGGATCGTCGCGATAAACAGTCGGCTCAACGCCTCCACGTCCCCCCGGCTCATGAATCCGACCATCCCGAAGTCCAGGAGCGCGAGGTTGCCCTCGGGGGTGAGGATCAAGTTCCCCGGGTGCGGGTCTCCGTGGAAGAAGCCGTCGTCAAAGGCCATCTTAAAGATCGCCTCCGCCCCCATCGCCGCGACCCGCCGCCTCTCCCCCGGCGGCATCAGTAGCGGACGTACCTCGTGGAAGCGCGTCCCCTGAACAAACTCCATCGTCAAAACACGCCCCGTGGAGAGCTCCCGGTACACCTCCGGAATCTTCACCTCCGTCTCGGCGAAGTTGTGGGCGAAACGGCGGGCATTCTGCGCCTCCGCCTCGTAGTCCAGCTCGCGTCTGATGACGCCCTCGAACTCCGCCACAAGCTCCGGCACGTCTATAAAGAGACGCTCGCCAAACCTCGCGTCAAGGAGCGCGGCGAGATCCCTCATGAGGGCGAGGTCCGCCTCTACCCTGCCCCGTGCCCCCGGTCTCTGCACCTTGACCGCGACGTCCTCCCCACCCCTGAGGCAAGCCCGGTACACCTGCCCGATGCTAGCCGCTCCCAACGGGACCTCGTCGAACGACGCGAATATCTCCCCGATCGGCGCCCCGAGCTCGCGCTCGATGGCGCCCTGCGCGACCGAGAGCGGTATGGGAGCGACCGTGTCCTGCAGCTTCTGAAGCTCGAAGAGCACGCCCTCGGGCAGAATGTCCTGCCGGGTCGAAAGAAGCTGGCCGAACTTTACGAACGTCGGCCCGAGATCGTCGAGCGTCCGCCTGAGCCTGGCGCCGAAGTTGGGGGCCAGAAGCTCCTCCAGACCGCGCTTCTCCCGACGGTCGCGCCGGACGTCGAAGACGAACCCGAAGCCGTGCCTGAGGAGCACGCGCCCGATCTGGGAGAACCTGAGCAGGTTCTCCCGGCGGCCCCCGGTGAACGGGCGAACCCTACCGTCGGAGCCCGCCACGAGCGGACCCCCGATCTAGCCTCGCGGCGCCAGCCCCGGGGCGGTGCCGGGCTCGTCTCGCGGGGGCTGCGGCGCCACGTCTATCCCGCCCACCGGGGCATCGACGGGGGCCGAAGCTCCCGACGCCGGCACTGCGGCAGCGGGCGTGTCCGGGGCCGACGACGGCGTGCTCGGAGGAGAATCCGGACGGTTCTCCAGCAGTCGCACACGGTGCTCGAGTTGCTCGAGGCGGAACAGGAGGTCCTCGTGGGCCTCACGGTCGGGGACGCCCGCGGTGCGCAGACCCTGCTGTAGGGAGGCGTCGATGAGGCTACGCGCACCGTGAGAACGCTCCCGCGCCCGCGTAACGACGTCGTCCACCACGACGCGGCCCTCCTCGCGCTCCATGCGGCCCTGCTCGATCAGGCGGTTCACGACCTCCTGCACCCTCTCTCGCGTCGCCGCGGCGGCGCCTATCTGCAAGAGAATCAAACGTTCAAGCGACCCGAACACCATATGCTCCTCCTCGGTGGAGTTTCGTCCTCGAATGATAACGCACCTGCAAAAAGCGGTTCCCGGCAAGCAACGTAGGCATAGCTCAAAGCGAATCCTCCACGGCGACCACACCGCGAGCCCTGACACGATGCTCGCTTTCCCGAAGCAGGGTCATTCCCAAAAGCGAAGCGGTATAGGAGAGAGAGTTATAAGGAAATTAGAACGATCATAGGGCCACCTTCCGCCTGCCCCACCGATCCCCGCCGAAACCCAGGCTCAGGCGGTATTCGCGACCTTTTTGTTGGTCCGGTCGGCGCGCCACGCCTTGTAGAGCGAGAGGGCCGGGGCGGCGATGAAGATAGAACTGTAGGTACCGGCGGCGA
>JADDPY010000381.1 GCA_016781635.1 Rubrobacter sp. | reverse complement strand
GTGTTGTTAAGTACTGTTTACGAGCCGGGTATAATCCGCTAATAGTAGCGGTACGAAGAAAAGATGTCTCACTCATTGCGCGAGGAAGGACCAGTAGAGGTTCATGGTGCAATCCAAAGAAGGTTTGTTCGGTCAATACCCGAGGCTCGTTTGGATCGACTGCCACCACCCGGTAGTAAGCTTGGGCCTCGCGTGCGTCCTGGAAGACGAAGCTCGGGTGCATTTGGGAAAGGAACCGCCGGAAGAAGAACCTTCCTTGGTCATCTTCAGTGTCGGCAGGGCGGAGGGGCTTTTGGAGGGCGTGAGGCGCATACAGAAGAAGAGCCAGGGCGTCCTGATCCTCGTCTTCGGGCTGTACCTGGATCTATCCTTGGCCCGAGCCGCCCTCCGCGCGGGGGCCCGTGGTTTTATACACGCCGGCATGATGCCCCAACAGATAACGCGTGCAGTACAGATTGCCATCGAGGGCCAAATCGTGGCGCCGCGCCAGTTGCTGGAGTACCTAATCTCGAACGAGGACGTGGTGGACCTGAATATCCTCTCCGCTCGTCAGCGCGAAATCCTGGATCTCGTTCACGACGGCTTGACCAATGCCCAGATAGCTAAAAAGCTCTTCCTGACGGAGTCGACCATCAAGCAACATCTGCGCTCGGCCTACAAGGCACTCGGCGTAAGGAACCGCACCGAGGCCGTCAAGCTCATCCGCAACGGTGACTGATCCCCCTCAAAGGAGCAAAGTCTCATGAATGTCTCGTATTGCGTGCTAGACTTCGCACTTTGTGGCCGATTGTTACAGGTAAGGAGAAGCTTCTCGTATGGACAAACAGAAAGTTCTCATAACCGGCGGCGCCGGGTTCTTGGGGATCAACCTGATCCGCCACCTCATGAAGCGGGGCTTCGCCTGCGCCTCCCTGGACGTCGAGGAGTTCGACTACCCGGAGCGCGACAGGGTGGAGACCACGAAGGGCGACATCCGGGACAAGGCGGCCCTCGACCGGGCGATGGAGGGGGTGGACTTTGTCGTACACACCGCAGCCGCCCTGCCGCTCTACGCCCCGGAGGA
>JADDPY010000384.1 GCA_016781635.1 Rubrobacter sp. | reverse complement strand
TACGGGGTTCAGGTAGAGCGTCGCCACCGGCAGGTCCTTGCCGTAGGGCTGGCGGGTCAAAAGGACCGGGTACTCGCCCACGGCGTCCCTGCCCGCCGGCCGGTAGACGTCCGCCATGAGGGTGACGCCGTCACGCATCTCGGCCGGGACGTTTTTCTGGACCACGACCTCTTGAATCTGGGGCATGGACTTCCTTTCAAGGTCTCGAACGAGGGCGACACGCAGCGCGCCCCGGGGACGCGAGGGGTACCCGGGGCGCGCCGCGTGCTCCCTAGGTTTGGGAAGCCGGGATGTTGGTGCCCGGGGGGTAGTTTTTGAACTGTTCGCGCAGGGCCATTTTTAGGAACTTACCGGTGGCGGTCTTCGGGATCTCCGCGACGAACTCGTAGGCGTCCGGGAGCCAGAACTTGGCGAAGTCCTTCTCGAGGTGCTTGTGCAGGTCGTCCCCGGTGACCTCCTCGCCCTCCTTGACGACGATGGCGGCCAGGGGCCGCTCGTCCCACTTCTCGTGGGGCATGGCGATTACGGCGGCTTCGGCCACGCCCGGGTGGGCCATAAGCGCGTTCTCGAGCTCGACCGAGGAGATCCACTCCCCGCCGCTCTTTATGAGGTCCTTGGAGCGGTCCGTTATCTTAATAAACCCGTACTCGTCGAGGGTGACGACGTCCCCGGTTTTGAACCAGCCGTCCTCGGTGAACTTGTCGTCCCCCTCGTCCGTGTTGAAGTATTTCTTTATGACCGAGTGGCCCCTGACCTCGAGCTCGCCCATCGTCTTCCCGTCCCACGGCACGAACCCCTCGTCGCCTCGCGCCCTGACTTCGACGAACGACGTCGGGTAGCCCTGCTTGGACTTGTAATCGAGCTGCTCCTCCTCCGGGAGCTTCTGCATCTCCTTCGTGAGCTTCGCGACGGAGCCGATCGGGTCCATCTCGGTCATCCCCCAGGCATGGACGACGTCTATGCCGTGGCGGTCCTTGTACGCCTTTATGACGCTCTTCGGTACCGCGGCCCCCCCGATGACGAGCTGCCTGAGCGCCGAGAGGTCGTGCTTTCCGGGCTCGGCGTCGAGCGCCCGCAGCATCGCGAGGTAGACCGTCGGGACGCCGGCGGTGAACGTCACCCCCTCCTGCTCGTAGTCTTCGACAAGGCTCGCAGGGTCCAGGTGCGGCCCCGGCATCACCTGCTTGGCCCCCACGAGCGCCGAGGTGAA
>JADDPY010000207.1 GCA_016781635.1 Rubrobacter sp. | reverse complement strand
AGGTGAACTGCCAGTCGCGGTCGAGCGAGTAAACGCAGTCGCTGGTGTTCTCGAGCACCTTCTGCACCCGCCCGGCATTCTGCTCTGCCGCGCGCTGCGCCTTCACCAGAGACCGTTCCGTGTGCTTATGCTCGGTCAAATCGCCGATAAATCCTTCCAGGAATAGCGGCTCCCCGTCGGCGCCGTAGACGGCCCTGCCGCGCTCCAGCACCCAGCGCAACGATCCGGAATGATCCGTGATCCGGTACGTGATCGAGAACATCCGGCGAGCAGCAACCGCGGAAGAGATCTCCTCATCGACGAGCGGCAAATCATGTCTGAAGATCAATGCTCCCCATGTGAGCCCCTTCTGGAAATCGCCTGGCTTGTAGCCGGTGAGATCCTCGACCCCTTCGCTGACAAAGGTCATCGTCCACGGCTTCTCGACGGAAGAACGGTAGGCGATCCCTGGCAGGTTATCGAGCAATGTCTCGAGCTGGCGCCGGCTGTCCTCGGCTGCGACTTGGGCGATATGCCGCTCCACCACTGCTTTTTCGGCTTTCTCGGCTTTTCCAAGAGCCTTGGCTCCGATCAGCCGTATGGCGTCAAGATCGCGCTTCAGGTGCCAAATCCTGTAGGCGGTGATCACGCCAATGATCACCATCCACGTAATTAAAAGCGCCAGATACAATTGTGAGCTTGTTATCAGCGAATTTTGAAGAGTTATGCTTTCGATCTCGAAGCGGTGCACCCCCAGCGGAGCCCCTGATCCTGTTTGCACATCAAGAGATATGATGTTTTCAAACTGCGCCTTGCTCAGGTGAGGCGGGATCCTGCGGCCCGTTATCCACCACTCGGCAACGGCAAAATCCTCCAGGGCTGTCTTGTGGCGCTGAAACCCGCGTTTTGCAGGTATGTCGACCACATTGAACTTGTTGGACTCGATGATGCCTGGCTCGCTGTAGCGGGGATCGTGGTTGATGAGTTGCAACCTGATGGTTTTCGCCGGGCCCTCGTATCTGAAGGCGATCGTAAGACTTTCCAGGTCGGATAAATCCATGCCTCCGGCCGCTCGCTTGGGATCGAACAGCAACTGATATCCGCAATAAGGATATGGGGAGCCTTCACGAAGCGTGCACTGCCATTTCAGGGGAC
>JADDPY010000008.1:304-1238 GCA_016781635.1 Rubrobacter sp. | reverse complement strand
CCTTGCCCGTATCGGGCAGGGCAACTTGTTGACGCACGCTGAGGAGATAGACCTCTCCAACAGGGCCAAGGCCGGGGACAAGAGGGCTCGCCAGAGGCTTATCGAGAAGAACTTGAGGCTCGTGGTCAGCGTCGCCAAGAAGTACCGGGGGATGGGACTACCGTTCGAGGACCTCATCCAGGAGGGGAACATCGGCCTGATGAAGGCCGTCGAGAAGTTCGACCCCGATCGCGGCTTCCGCTTCTCCACGTACGCGACATGGTGGGTCAGACAGGCGGTTCAGCGGGCAGTGGCCGACAAGGGTCGTACCATCCGGGTGCCGGTGCACATGACGGAGAAGATCCGCAAGATGGCGCGCGCCTACAACGAGCTCTCCGCGGACCTCGACCGCTCGCCGACGGACGCGGAGGTCGCCGAGAGGCTGGAGTGGAGCGTCGGGGACGTGCGCGACGTGAAGGACGCGATGCCGGACGCCTCCAGCCTTAACCAGCCTTTGGGCTCGGACGCGGACGCCTCGGAGATCGGGGAGTTCGTGGAGGACGAGAAGGCGTCGGACACGGCCGGTGAGGTGATGCGCGAGATGGAAACGGAGGGCCTTGGGGCGGCCATCGAGCGGCTGCCGGAGCGCCATCGCTACGTGTTGGTCAGGCGCTACGGGCTCGACGACCGCGACCCGGCTACCCTCGCACAGCTCAGCGACGAGTTGGGGGTCTCGCGCGAGAGGGTGCGTCAGCTCCAGCGCGAGGCCGAGCGGATGCTCAAAAGCGGCGAGTACGGTCATCTCCTGTCTGGTGCTGCGGCGTAACGTAAAAGCCGAGCGGCAAAGAGAAAGGGGAGCCCTGTCGGGGGCTCCCCTTTCTCTTTGCTCCGGTCCGTTGTTCCCACGGCGGTTCTCGAAATATTTCACTGCAAGTCGCGTAGAGAGTTACCTCTA
>JADDPY010000008.1:0-247 GCA_016781635.1 Rubrobacter sp. | reverse complement strand
GGTGCTTTCTCCGCGAACCGCCTCAATCAGATGCGGGCTCGACGGTAGCGGACATGGAGCCCTTGCAGTGGGGGATCAGGGGGTCGGGGCCGAAGGCATGGATCTGGTCGCGCTTGAGTTCGGCCTGCTCCAGGTTCGTGGTAACTACAACGACCCGGCCGCTCATGTGTACCTGCATCGCCATCTTGAAGCCACGCCTCAACGGGTGTCCGAAAACCTGCTTGAGCATACGGACCACGTACTCGAA
>JADDPY010000092.1 GCA_016781635.1 Rubrobacter sp. | reverse complement strand
CCCCAGGAGGTGCCGACATGTCTGACGGTAACGCCCCAGAGCCCCCCGGGGCGGAACAGCCGTGCCTAGGTGCAACCGCGGTCCAGTCTTTCCTCGTATCGCCGAGGATCCGTCGACTGAGCGAGTCCTCACGTCGGGACAAGCGCTCCGTGCTGCGCCGGCTCGCGAAGTGGACGGGCAAGGACCTGTTCGCGCTCTCAAGCGACGACATCGAGCAATGGCTCGTCACCAGTCCGTTCACCGCTGGCACCCGCACCTTCTACCTCAGCCACCTCAACAGCTTTTACGCGTGGGCGGTGGAGAAGGGCCTCGTGAATACGAACCCGGTGACGCCTCTTCGATGCCACAGGCGGAGTTTGGAAGACCACCTTGACGCACGGGCAAGCGCTGATGACCTCGACGTCGGTCGCCTAGCTGCCGTCTATGTCGCAGACAGGCTCCGCTGCGGCGAAATCAATGCCCTCACAGCTCGCAATGTGATCAGTGTGCTCGAACGCTTCGTCTCGGTCGTCGGCCCGGGCCTCGCGCCTAGCGAGCTCGAGCAGGAGCACGTGGAGGAGTGGTTGGCCACCCGGGGACACCTGGCACCCGCCACTCGGCGTCGGCAACTGAGCGACGTGAAGGGCTTCTGCGGCTGGCTGGCGCGCCGTCGCTACGTTGCCGTCGATCCTTCAGCCGAGGTCAGCCGGGTTCGCCTACCTCGCTACATACCCCGGGCCCTTGCCACACCCCACGTCAGGGACCTGCTCCGGCACTGCCCCGATGCCCGGGGCCGTCTCATCGTGTTGTTGATGGTGGAGGAGGGGCTCCGATGCTGCGAAGTGGCCGCGATCCAGCTGCACGACATCAACTTCCACGACCGCTCTGTACGGATCAGCGGCAAGGGAGGCCACGAGCGGTTGCTCCCAATCACCGATGAGACCTGGAACGCCCTTGGGACCTATCTCTCGGACCGACCGGCGACGTCCGGTCCGCTGGTCAGGTCCTATCGAGAAACCTGGGCAGGTCTTCGACCCGACACCGTCTCTCGCATGGTCTCCACCTGGTTGGGTGAAGCAAGGGTGAAACATCGACCTCGAGACGGCGTAAGTGCTCACGCCCTGCGCCACACCTCAGCAACCGACATGCTCAGGTCAGGCGCCCACCTACGCGATGTCCAGGCTGTCCTCGGACACGCCTCCCTCAGCACGACTCAGCGATACCTCCCCACTGTCGTGCACGACCTCCGGGAGGCCATGGGTGGCAGGAGCTACCGATGACGCGGCC
>JADDPY010000391.1 GCA_016781635.1 Rubrobacter sp. | reverse complement strand
AAGAAAGGAAATCCACCCCTCCCCCACCGTACTCCTCCGGCACGCACAGTCCCATGAACCCGACCTCCGCCAGCTTCCCGAGAATCTCGAACGGCACCCGGTCCTCCCGGTCCAACTCCGCCGCGAGCGGCGCCACCTCCCGGTCGACGAACTCTGCCGCCCGATCCCTGATCCCGCGCTGCTCGCTGGTGAGCTCGAAGTTCATGGGTCCTCCGTCTTGACAGGGCTATTAAGCAAAAGCTTTGTACAAAGCCACCTTCCACGCCCTCGGGAGTTTTAGAGGCCACGCTCCAACGACTTTCGGTGCTCGGCGGCGCGCTCGACGTAGGAGCGTGCGCCTCGGGCTACGTCCTTCGTCTGCTCCTCAGTCACCTCTTTGACCCTCTTCGCGGGGACGCCGACGATGAGGCTCCGGGGTGGGTACTCCCGGCCCTCCGGAACCATCGCGCCCGCCGCGACGACCGAGCCTTCACCTATCTTGGCCCCGGTGAGGACAGTGGCGTTCATGCCGATGAGGCAGCGGTCCCCTATTTCACAACCATGCACGACCGCCGCGTGGCCGACTACGCAGTCGTCCCCTATGGAGACGGGAAATCCAGCATCCATGTGGACTACGGCGTTGTCCTGAATGCTCGTGCGCTCCCCCACCAGGATCTCGTCGAGGTCGCCGCGCAGCACCGTCCCGTACCAGACGCTCGACCCCTCACCCACCCGTACCTTCCCAACGACATACGCTCCGGGCGCTATAAAGGCCGAAGGGTGAACTTCCGGCAACCAGTCGCCGTACGGAAACACGTTAGCTCTCTCGGTCATCTTTCCTCGCTTCGGGGATTGTCGGGCAGGCCTATCCCGGGACGGTCTTCCCGGACTCCGGCATCAAAGTTACCGGGAGGACGGCAAAAATCCCGCGTGATCCCTCCCCCGTTCGGGTTCAGCAGATACGGAGCGTGACCACTCCTCGGGTGTCGGAGACATCGTTCAAAGAGTCGCTGCTCATCGCTCATATCGTCTCCGATGCTCGAAACCTAGCTCCTACATTCAAACCAATGCCTGCACACACTGCAATGAATAGCCCGTCCGGTCCCTACAACGCAATATCTAAGATCCACGGTTGCCGAGGGAGCAGAAGACCAATCGGCAGGGAGGTAATCCAGCCCAACAAGGCGACCAGAATCACACGCTGGAGAGCCTTCCCCTTAGCCCTGTAAGTCAATACACCGAACACAACTATCGAAGCGGCGCCTACTAGAAAGAGCGCGAGTACAGTAGC
>JADDPY010000075.1 GCA_016781635.1 Rubrobacter sp. | reverse complement strand
CCGCCAGGACAACGCTAAACAAGAGCTAATCTCTCCTTCAACTTGCGGGTCAACCGGTCGAGCCCGACCCCCCTGGACCCCTTGACGACGACGTAGTCGCCTTCTTGGAGCACACTCTCGACCCCCTCGGCCACAGCCTCGGCGTTCTCGTAGTGGAGGGATTCTCCGGGGAAGGCCTCCGCGTACCAGCGTGCCTCGTCCCCAACGCATATCAGCAAGTCCACCCCGACCTCCACCGCGAGCCGTCCGGCTTCCCGGTGGTACTCCCGGGCCGCCGAGCCGAGCTCGAACATCCCGCCGAGGACGGCGACGAGCCGGCGGTTCTGCCGCCGCGCCCCTTCGGCCCCGTACCGTAGCACGGCCGCGACCGCCGCCGGCGACGCGTTGTAAGAGTCGTCGTAGACGATGATGTCCTCCCGTAGCCGGTAGACCTCGCCCCGGAGGCCCGTACGCCTGAGACGCCGCAGCCCGTGGGCACATTCCTCCGGCTCCATCCCGAGCGCCAGGCCGCCCCCGATCGCCGCCAGCAGAGGCTCCACGAGGTGCGTCCCGAAGACCGGAGCCTTGACCTCGATCTCACGTCCTTCGTCCTTCATGTGCAGGGTAAATGAAAGCCCGCTGTCTTGCTCGGAGACCGCGGAAGCGTAAAGGTCCGCCTCAGGTGTACGCCCGAACGTGATGCGCCGCCCAATCTCCCGTCCCGGCCCAACGGCCGCCTCTGGCGCGTCCACCGGGCAGACGAGGACGCTTGCGGACCCCTCGGTCAGGGACATAGCCAACTCGCCCTTCGTGGCTGCGAGAGCTTCGAGGCTGCCGAAGGAATCCAGATGAACCGGAGAAACAGCGGTCAGCACGCCCACCCCGGGCGGGGCGATCCGGGAGAGGTGAGCGATGTCCCCCGGATGGGTCGCGCCCATTTCGAGGACGAGCACCTCTGCCTTTTCGTCGGCGGCGAGCACCGTGAGGGGCAGCCCGATCTCGTTGTTGAAGTTCCCCTCCGTCGCCCCCACGCGTCTCCCCGCCGAGCGCAGAATCGCCGCGAGGGCATCCTTGACCGTCGTTTTGCCCACGCTCCCGGTTATCCCCACAACCGTGGGCGCGCCCTCCAGCGTGAGGCTCCACCGCGCGAGCTCCCCAAGAGCAGCTTGTACATCATCCACCACGACCGTCGGCACCGAAAGCGGCTTCTCGCCGACCACCGCGACCGCCCCCCTCAGCATCGCCTCAGGCGCGAAGTCCGCACCATCCACCCGGCCCTTCATCGCGAAGAAGAGGTGCCCCTCGCGCACCATCCGGGAGTCGACCGCCGCCCCGCAGACCGGAGATTCCGCCCTCTCGTTCGGGACGCCGTGGAGCGTGCCTCGCATCACCTCTGCGGCCTTTTCGAGGGAGACGGGCCTCATTGACTACCGCTCTGGGCGTACTGTGCACCAGTCGGCTGTGCCGCTGCCGTGTCCTTACGGTCCGGCGGGACGTTCATGTAGCTCAGGGTAAAGCTCATGACTTTCTGGAACGCGGGGGCAGCTACTACCTCGCCCCAGTAGGTCGTCTGCGGATCATCTATCAAGACCAGAGTAAGGTATTCGGGGTCATCCGCCGGGGCGAAGCCCACAAAAGAGGTGAAGTATCCCCCGCCGTAGAGCCCGGTTTCGGGGTCGACCTTCTCGGCGGTACCGGTCTTGCCGGCGACGCTGTAACCGGGAATCCGGGCGAGTTCGCCCGTCCCCTCCTCGCCCTCGACCACGCCCTGGAGCATTCCGCGTACTATAGACGAGGTGTTCTCACTTATCACTCGTCGTCCGGGCCCAGCGGGGGCCGGCCCTTCGCCGACGTGCGGCGTCACCGCGAGGCCCCCGTTGGCCAGAGCGGCGTAGCCCGCCGCGAGCTGTAGGGGGGTCACGGTGAGGCCCTGGCCGATAGGGATGTTGCCGATGGAGAAGCCGCTCCACTCCTCGTAGGGGGGCACGATGCCCGTGTCCTCGCCCCAGAGGTCCACGCCGGTCGCGTTCCCGAAGCCGAAGCGGCCGATGTACTCGGCGAGCTTCTCACCGCCGAGGGCCTGGGCGACCTGAACCGTACCAACGTTGCTCGAACGAGCGAGGATATCGCCAGTGTCGAGGGTCAGCGTCTCGTGAGGCTCGGAGTCATTGATTATCCTGTCGGCGACGGCCATGTGATCCGGGATGACGAAGGAGCTATTCTCCGTCACGGCCCCCTCTTCTATAGCGGCGGCCATCGTGAAGGCTTTAAAGGTCGAGCCGGGCTCGTACGGGTCGGTGAGGGCTCGGTTGCGCTGGGCCTCACCGGAGGCCTCCTCGAACTCGTTGTTGTCGTAGCCGGGGACGTTGGCGAGGGCAACGACCGCACCGTCCTCGACGCGCATCACTATGCCGACGGCGCTCTTAGCCTCGTGCTCCTTCACGGTCTCGATGAGCGTACTCTCGAGCTCGCCCTGCACCGCGGTATCCAGCGTGAGCTCAACGTCCTCACCGCTCTTCAATGCCTCTTCGAAGCTGGCCTCGACGCCGCCGTAGGCCATGTCCGCCCCGAGGTGTCCGAGGGTCTGGCTGGCAAGGGCGTCGTTCGGGTACACCCTCTCGGCGTCGGGGGCCACGGAGATACCCGCGATCGCCAGATCCTGGATCTCACGGGCCTTCTCGAGCTCGACCCCGGAGGCGACGACGCTGTATCCGCTCAGGCTCCCCCCTGCGTCTTTTTTCGTGAGCTTCTCCTCCACCTCGGCAGCCTCCATGCCAAGCAACCCGGCCAGAGCCTCGGCTGCCGCGCGCGGCTCCTCGACCTGATACGGTGTCGCGACAACCGTGGAAGCGTCGAGGCTCGTCGCCAACTGCCGGCCGTCCACGCTCAGGATGGAGCCACGCTCGGCCCTCTCCTCGATGGAGGCGACGCGGCGGTGTTCCGTGGTGAACATCCCGGGGTCTCCCTCGCTCGCGACGCTAAGCTGCACGGCCCGTCCTCCAAGTGAGAGGCATACCACGGCGACGACGCCCACCGCCAGCCGAACCCTGCCGCGTCCGACCGCCCTACCACTACCACCGGTGGCAGCGGACCTTGTCCCGCTCGCTCGACCACGACGCCCCCTGCCAGCAAGCGGCACGACGTTCTCGCCACCGCTCGCCCGCCCGGCGGACGTGCGGCGAGGATCGCCCGCTCGCACCCTGCGGTCTCGGGCGTCATCCACCACTCCCTTTTTCTTCCTCCCCTTCACTCGCTACGTCCTCCCCCTCGCTTCCGTTGTAGGTCTTCAGCTCACCGCCGGTTGGATCCCGCATCCCGAGATCCTTCTTAGCTAAGCTCCGAACCCTCCCCGGCTCCGAGAGCTCCGTGACCCTGACCTCGAGCCGCTCGGCCTCGGCCTCGGCCCCCGTTTTCTCCTCTAGAAGGACCGCCGCTTCCCCCCGTAGTCCGGCGGCGGCCGTATGGACGTAGACGCTCCCCAGCATCAACACCACCGGCACGACCACGAGCATCAGGAAAGCTCGCCGTCTGCGCGACGCCTGCCTCCTGGATGTGACGGCACGACGGGGCGCCCCCCCCGGTAACCCCCTAAATGGTGCTTCGACGGCAGATATCCCCTGTCCCCGCACCCGCTGAGGTGCGGCCATTACCGTCCCCCGATCGGCTCGTTCGTGCGGGTAGCGGAGCGCAGGCGCGCAGACGCGCTGCGGGGGTTCTCCTCGACCTCCCGCGGCGAGGACTTGCGCACGAGCCCCCGGCGCAAGGTCGGCTCCGCCCCGCACGAGCACACCGGAAGATCCGGCGGGCAGACGCACCGCCCCTCGCGGTCCTTTATAAAGCGCTTCACCGTGCGGTCCTCACCGGAGTGGAACGTGATCGCCACGAGCCGGCCACCCGGGCGGAGAAGCTTCTCCGCAGCATCGAGAGCCCGATCCAGTCCGCCAAGCTCGTCATTCACGAACACCCGCACGGCCTGGAAGACCCTCTTCGCCGGGTTGCCGCCCCTCTCCTTCCAACCGACCGCCGACCGCACGGCCCCGGCGAGCTCTACCGTCGTCTGGAGCGGGCGGCGCTTCGCGACCTCCCGGGCGATCCGGCGGGCTTCCCCGCGCGGCACGTCCCCGTAATGCGCGAGGACGTCCGAGATCTCGACGGGCTCGGCCGCGTTCAGAAATTCTGCAGCGGACCGGCCGGAGGTCGGGTCCATGCGCATATCGAGCGGGCCTTCCTGCACGTAGCTGAAGCCGCGCTCCGCTTCGTCGATCTGAAAGCTCGAAAGCCCGAGGTCGAACAAGATCCCATCTGCCTCCCCCCCACCCTCGACGAGCCCTTCCAAAACCTCATCGTAGGCGCCTGCCCTGAAAGAGAATCGCGGGTCCTCACGCAGTTCGGCCGCCCTCTCGGCGGCCTCGGGATCCCGGTCGATGGCTATAAGCCTGCCCCCGGCCCCGAGCTTCTCCAGTATCCTCCGGGAGTGCCCCCCGCCGCCGAAGGTGGCGTCTATGATGGTCTCGCCCCCCTTGGGAGCGAGCGCCTCGAGCGCCTCTTCCAGCATCACGGGATAGTGTCCGTAGGCCGTCAAACCCCGGAGTCCCTACCGGCGAACTCCTCGACGATCTCCGCAAAGGACTCGTCGGCACTCGACAGGTAACGGTTCCACTCCCCGGTATCCCATATCTCCAATCGGTCATCCACCCCGGCGAGAGTAACCGGCTGCGTAAGGCCTGCATACTGGGCAAGCTTCGGAGGAACCAGGACACGCCCCTGGCGATCCAGGGTAGCCTCGAATGCCATCGAGAAGAACATCCTCGAAAGCTGGCGCCCTTTGGCCGACAGATCCGCGTTGGACTTTATGTTCGCTTTGAAAGACGCCCATTCATCTGGCGGGAACGCGAACAAACACCGATCAACCCCTTTGGTAATGATGATGCCGCCCTCAAAGTAGGAGCGGAGTCGGGAGGGGAGAGTCAGCCGCCCTTTCTCGTCCAAGGTGTGCTCGTACTCTCCCAGAAGGGCCAGGGTCCCGTCCTTCCACTACGTCCCACTTTGACCCACGACGCTGAGAATTCTGGCATACCCCTGTAAAACCTGCAATGTGAAGAGGCCGTATGCACGCGCATCGGCACGAAACTCCACGCTTGCGCCCTTTTTACCCTCCCCCCCAGGGTAATGGACCCCCTATAGGAAATGCAAGTGTGGACCGAAGCGTAGCTCTATCGGGTGTGGGGCACACGGGTGGCGAGTATGTTTGCGAGTTGCATATGTAGGTGAAGTGCAGAATCTGGTACTAGATCTTGGGTAGCGGAGAAATAGGTATTCCAGGCTGATTTTCTACCGTGATCGGGCAGTAAATAAGTTAGTCTCGGAGATCCGGGTGATAAGGTGGGCCCACCAGGACTCGAACCTGGGACCGTCCGATTATGAGTCGGAT
>JADDPY010000392.1 GCA_016781635.1 Rubrobacter sp. | reverse complement strand
CGGGCCTCGCGTCTGGCCACCACAGGCAGTCGCCGCCGTCAGTAGCAGCACCACTAGCGCGATCAGGGTTACCCACGGGCTCTTTCTCTTCAACCGCTCTCTACTCACTGACTCCTCCTTGGTCTCCTCGCGGCCACGGGCCGCTCTCACCTTTACACATCCCCCGCATGACGCGGTCCCTCCCTCTTCTCCGCCGCTGGTTGGCCACCAGCCCGGTAAGCCCTGTAGCCGAGCAGTGCTATCAGCAGGACCAGGATCACCATCAGCGTCCCGCTGATCGGTCGCGTGAAGAACACCGTCCAATCATTCCCGCTAGAGATCATCGTCGTCATGAAGTGGCGTTCGGCGAGGGGCCCCAGGATGGCTCCCAAAACCAGGGGCGCTACGGGGTAGGCGCTGCGGGCCATAATGAATCCCATCACCCCGAAAGCAAACATTATCCACACGTCCGAGTAAGACTGGCGCAGCGCGAACGCTCCTATGAAACAGAACAGCACCACAAACGCCGACACGTACACCTCCGGGAAGCTGAGGAAGCGGATGAGCGGCTTAGCACCCAAAACTCCGACGACAAACATGAAGATCAAGCTGAGCAGAAACGCCGCGAAGATCGTGTAGACGAGCTCGGGCTGCTGCACGAAGATCTGGGGACCAGGCTGGACGTTGTGTAGCAGAAAGACGCCGAGCAGCACCGCCGCGGCGGCACTTCCCGGGATACCCAGTATGAGGAGCGGTATGAGGGCGCCACCTACGGTCGCCGTCGATGCTGCCTGCGGAGCAACGACGCCACTTGGCGACGCCTGGCCCACCTCGCCCTTGTGCTTGCCGAACTGCTTCTCGAGTCCGTAGGCGACGAACGAGGCGACAGTCGCTCCCGCGCCAGGGACCGTGCCCATGAGGCTCCCCGTGAGGATGCCACGCAGGAAACTCCCACCCCGATCCCGGATGGCGCGCAACCCCGGGATGGTAGTGGTAACGGTGCCCGGTTGCTGGGCCACCTGTCCCCCGAAGTTCTGGCCAAAGCGTGTGATGGCCTCGCCGAGGGCGTACACCCCTATCATGACGGCCAGGTAATCTATACCGTCCCGCAGGATGGTCGTGCCGAAGTCGTAGCGGACCGCACCTGTGACCGAGCTCACCCCGACGGTGGAGATCAACATGCCCGCGAACATCGCGATGATGGCCGCTACCACGGAGGTCTCGGTGAGCGCCAGGACGCTCGCAAGCCCCA
>JADDPY010000078.1 GCA_016781635.1 Rubrobacter sp. | reverse complement strand
CCGACGAATGGAACGCATGTCGTTTGTGTCGATAGGGCGTGATCGTGCGATGCGTGACGGGGAGGAGGTGGCCAATGGGATGGGAAGCACTCGCGCAGTGGGGTGACGACGTCGCGCGCATCGAACCGCTCGCTGGCGGCGTGGCCAACGACGTGTGGACCGTGCGTGTCAACGGGCAGCTCGCGGTCGCTCGTCGCGGTGTCAGGAGCGACGCTGATCTCGCGTGGGAGACCGAGCTCCTCGTTCGCCTCGACCGTGAAGGTCTGACCGTGCCGGTGCCGATCCCGACGACGGCCTGCCGGCTGTTCGCCGACGGTGTGGTGGTGATGACCTACGTCGAGGGTGGACCGCCCGAGACGGAGGCCGACTGGCATCGCGTGGCCGACACGCTCCGCCAGCTGCATCGGTTGACGTCCGGGTGGCCACAGCGCCCGGGCTGGCGATCATCGACCGACCTCCTGCACGCCGAGACCGGGACGAGGATTGACCTCGGCGCGATGCCGCCTGAGGGCGTTGCCCGATGCCGAGCGGCGTGGGCGCGGCTCGTCGGGCGGCAGACCTGCGTTGTCCACGGCAACCCCACCAACCCTGGCAACGTCCGCATGACCGCAGATCGGGTCGCCCTGATCGACTGGGACGAGGCGCACGTCGACATCCCCGACCTCGACCTGGTGCTGCCCCACAATGCCGCCGGTCTCGACGACGAGGCGCACGACATCGCTGCGCAAGCGTCGGCCGCATGGGAAGCCGCCGTCTGCTGGGACGACGAGTACGCAGTCACGCGGCTCGCCGACGTTCGAGCGGTCTGAGCAGCAGCGGCAGCGAAGCCAGAGACCGCGCCTCCTGCCAGGATCTTCGGCGCTGCTTTCGACGACTCGGCTCGACGGGTCGGGCGCACCGAACGGCCAGTTCGGGGCTCGAGGACTGCGGCGAGTCCGGCCGGTTCCACTCCAACCACTGGGACATCCGCGATGGTCCGGTCTACGGATCGCTGCGCTTTGATCACCGGAATCGAGAGGGCGAGTTGGGGATGGTGTCCATAATCCTGGATGCCCGGCGTCGGTAGCCGTGGTCGCGAGCGGCATACATTGTGAGGGCGTTCAGCGCACTCACGAGCGGAGGTCCGCATG
>JADDPY010000194.1:334-782 GCA_016781635.1 Rubrobacter sp. | reverse complement strand
AAGCCGTCCGGCGCGGGAAGCTCGAAGCGCACGGCGTACTCCCCCGCGACCTCGCAGGTCGTGCCCGGGAGCGGGTTGAAGTGGGTGCCGGGCGGATGCGGCGCCGCCCAGCGCATCGACTCGTCGAAGCCGCGCTTGACGCTACGAGCGGTCAGGGGCTCCCCGTCCTGAAAACGGTTCCCCGGCCGCAACTCGACATCGAGGACGCGCCCACCGTCCCTCCACCGATAGCTCTTCATCGCCGCCGGGACTATGCTGCCGTCCGGCCTCATGCGCACGAGCTCCTCCACGGTGTTGTACGTGATGTACAGCCAGTTGAGCGGGCTCGGGTCCACGATACGGACGGTGCCGACCGGCTCGCTCCTCCGTCCCCCTCCCCCCAACAGAGACAAAACCCTTTCCCCCACGCTCACGCAAATCCCTCCCCGATAACGCCTCCAGAACCGAC
>JADDPY010000194.1:0-202 GCA_016781635.1 Rubrobacter sp. | reverse complement strand
GCCGATTAGAGGCGGCCGGACCTCGGGCCGGAGCACCCCCATTAAACGGAACCTTTACATATTTCGAAGAGCGTGGCTAATGCTGCTACAATCTGGCGGGAAAGAGTTTGGTGGGCAGGGGGACCATGGCCGATGGTCGTGGTTATCGTTTTTGAGACGGCGCTTTTAGGGGGTATCGTGGGGAAGCCGGTTATTCTTACCG
>JADDPY010000131.1 GCA_016781635.1 Rubrobacter sp. | reverse complement strand
CGAAGAGCTGGGACAAGTCACCAGAGACGAAACCGACGGCGTTATACTGCTCGGCGTTCTGGTTGCGGAAGGAGGTGTGGCCGAAATAATTGAGCGCCGCCTGCGAGACCTGACCGTTGCCGAAGAGGTTTACGGGCACGCACCGGGGGTCGTCGTTTGCGGTACTTGCATCAGCGTTGACGGCGCAGACGATCTGCCCCTGCGCGTTGCGGACAGCAGCTATCGACCTGCCATATTCCGCAAGAAGGACGTTGCCCCTGGTCTGATAGTAGGTTTCGAGCCGGCCGTAATTCCCGACGATTTCGTAGCGCCAGTCCTCGTTGAACTCGCCGTCCACACCCGCAACGATCCGATAGGTATCGCGCCGGTGGTCTTCGCCGCGCCCGCCGAAATCGACGTTGAAGCGGAACGCCGAGAAGGTGGTCTGGCCGGGAGCGAGGGTCGTCTGCACCGTTGCACGAGCCTGAGCCGTCAGGAACGGGTTATTGATGTTGAAGACGTTGTTGAAGAAGGTAGGCTGCCCCTCCTGCAGTGCATCGATCCGGTTGAATTTGGCTTCGACGAACGGCCGGAAAGCGGGCGAGAGTTCGAAGCTGGCGAGGAGGTTGGCTTGATATCGCTCCAGGCCTGGCTGCAGCAGACCGGTTAGCCGCAGCGTGGAGCCGAGCCCTCCAATGCAGGTGTTCGAGGCAGCTCCCGAAGGGCCACGCAGGTCCGTGATGCAGGGATTGGCAATCAGGCTGCCGTCCGGCTGGAAAACGAAGGTCCGCCCGAACTGCGCCAATGGATCGGAGCTTGAGGGGTTCGGAATGCCCGAGCAGCCCGCAGCGCGGCGAGCCTGGAACTGCGCTTCGGTTTCAAGGAACTGGCGTGTGCGGGGGTCCTGTGCCCGGGCTACCGGGCACGCCGCCGTGAACAGGCCACCTTCAGAAATGTTGTTGTTCCGGACGCCTCTGAGGAAGGTTTGGTCTGGAATACCGTTGCCGGTCGCCGGCTCCGGGCCGGTGCGGATTGCACCTGCCGACGGGTTCAGCTGCGGCCCCGTATTCTCGGTCGGGGTGAACTGGTTGCGTCCCGAAAACGCCCCGGTGAGCCGATCCCGGTCGGTAAAGAAAAG
>JADDPY010000042.1:874-1284 GCA_016781635.1 Rubrobacter sp. | reverse complement strand
TCCTGCTAGGGGCATCGACCAAAAGAAGTGGAATTTCAGGGACTTCAACACAAGATTTAAGGACTACGAGAAACTCGCCGGGACCATATGGGGAGTTGCAGGTGCCCTTAAAGTGGCTGAGCGATTTCGAAAGTTCGGCCCACAGGTAGGCAAATTGGGAGGTGCGATAGGTGCAGTAAGCGGGGTGCTTATGCTCTCCGACTTTCTCATCGATACCGGGGCTACTGTCGATGATCTTTACAACGCTTTGAAGCCTTACGCGTCAAGGGCAGACTTGTTCGGGTTAAAGATCAGTGACGCAGCGGTGCCGAGTACCCTGAGGGATCATCCGAGGAACAAAACCTTTTGGAACACCGTGCTGATCCCCGTCATCTATGCCGATAATCTCACGCCAGACTCCATTACGCAGC
>JADDPY010000042.1:0-487 GCA_016781635.1 Rubrobacter sp. | reverse complement strand
TCTAGTGCTCCCAGGATGCGTTCTCAGAGCCTCCGAGAGCAATCTAATAATATAGGGGGCCAACCACATGTCTACGAGGCTTTACAAGGCATTGGTTTGTATGTTTTACCTGGATACAGGCATAAACCGACAGATCGAAATTCTTTAGCTGTTCCGTTGAATCACCAGCACTTGGGTATGGTCGTTGAGGAGAAGGAACTGCTGAAGATGCTACCGGAGGAGTAGAGGAAGCAACCTCAAAGCCAAACGGCGGGTACCCGAAGGTGGCCACGTTGATCCCGACACCGTAGGTGTCGGATAGGTACCGAACGATCCTCCCGGAGCTACCGTCTATCTCCGAGACAACGATCAGCATCTTGTGCTGTTCGTTGAGGACCTCGGGAAGCTTCAGACACTCCCCGGATGATCGAGCATCCCGCACCCGCCTTGCATACGATGCGCGTCCCCTATTGCCGCAAGTTCTTAGTGAGTATTCCAAGAATCCAGC
>JADDPY010000417.1:653-5437 GCA_016781635.1 Rubrobacter sp. | reverse complement strand
CCCCGTAACGATGATGCGCTCCCCTAGGGGCTCGCCCCTATGCCCGAGCGTCAGGTCGTTGTCGTGCATGCCCACCTCTCCGCGGCCGTAAGCGGGGCCGGTGACCTCGGTGAGGGTGTGCGGGAGGATGGTGAGCGGGCGTTCGGGCACCCTCAGGCGCGTGGAGCCGTAACCGGGGTAGTGGAGGGTGACACCGTCGTCGTCGCGACGGTAGCCGGGTATGCTTATGTGGGATTCTTGTGTCAAGAGCTCCTCTCCCTCAGGCGGCGTTCTCGACGACCATGGCTATCCCCTGTCCCACGCCGATGCACATGGTGGCGAGGCCGTAGCGCACGGCGGTCCGCTTCTTCATCTCGTGGACGAGCGTGGTGAGGATGCGGGCGCCGGAGGAGCCGAGGGGGTGGCCGAGGGCGATCGCGCCACCGTTCGGGTTCAGCCTCCCGTCGCAGGCGTCCATCCCCCACTCGTGGATCACCGCCAGCGACTGCGCGGCGAACGCCTCGTTGAGCTCGATCAGCCCGACGTCGTCCATGGAGATGCCGGCCCTGGAAAGCGCCTTCTTCGTGGCCGGCACCGGGCCTATGCCCATCACCCTCGGCGGCACCCCCGCTACCGCGATGCTCCTTATCTTCGCCAGAGGCTTCAGACCGTGCGCCTCGGCGTAATCCTTCGAAACCACGAGGACTGCAGCCGCCCCGTCGTTGAGGGAGCTTGAGTTACCGGCGGTCACGCTTCCCTCGTTGTTGAACGCGGGCCCGAGCTTTGCGAGCTTCTCCATCGTCGTGTCGCGCCTCGGGCCCTCGTCGGCCTCGACGATCGTCTCGGCGCCCTTCTTGCCCTTCACCGTGACCGGCACGATCTCGTCGCGGAACTTCTTCTCGTCCTGCGCCGCGACGGCCTTCTCGTGGCTACGTATGGCGAATCTGTCCTGTGCCTCGCGGGAGACATCGTAATCTTTCGCGAGCCCCTCGGGGTCGTCCTCGTCCGGAGTGATCAGGAACCGCTCGACCGCGAGGTTCTCGGCGGTCATCCCCAGGGTGTCGGTGTAACCCATCTCCTCCATCTTCGGGTTCACCATGCGCCAGCCCAAAGTGGTGTCGAACATCGTCCGGTTGCCGGTCGGAAAGGCGCGCTCGGGCTTGGGCATCACCCACGGGGCCCGGCTCATGGACTCGACGCCTCCGCCCACGTAGACGTCGGCCTCGCCGAGCATCACCGCCCGGGCCGCATTCGCCACCGCCTCGAGCCCCGAGCCGCACAAACGGTTCACCGTGGCGCCGCCGACGGAGTCGGGGAAGCCGGCCAAGAGGAGGCTCATCCTGGCGACGTCGCGGTTGTCCTCCCCGGCCTGGTTGGCGCACCCGAAGTAAACATCCTCGACCTCTTCGGCGGGGACGCCGGCGCGCTCCATAAGGCCCTCCAACGCTATCGCTCCGAGGTCATCGGGACGCACCGCGCTCAAGGCGCCGCCGTGGCGCCCGATCGGGGTGCGTACGGCCCCCACGATCCAGGCCTCGTTCGCTCCTCCGTAAGCCATATCTACACGCTCCTTCCGGCCAGGGACCCCACGCCCCGAAAGATCGACCTCATCCTACCTTTTCCTTCCTCGCGGCGGCGGTCCTCTCTTCGAGGTCGCGCAAGACCCGGAGCTCGCCCTGCGTTGGCGGCTCGGTGGTGTCGAGGTCGCCGGCGACGTTCAGATCCCAGCCCGTCGCCTCCTTCGCCTCCTCGACGGTCGATCCCGGATGGAGCGCCACGAGGGTGAGCTCCCCACTCTCCGGGTCCGGCTCCAGGACGCCGAGGTCGGTGATGACCACCGTAGGGCCGCCGCCCGTGTACCCGAGGTTCTTGCGGGAGTCCCCGCCCTCGGCATACCCCACCGACGTCACGAACGCGAGTTTTTCGACAAAAGCCCGCTTCGACTGCCTGAGGACGATAAAGACCTCTTTGGCGGAGGCCGCGATCTCCGGCGCCCCGCCCGCGCCCGGGAGGCGGACCTTCGGCTGCTCATAAGAGCCGACGACGGTCGTGTTCAGGTTGCCGTAGCGGTCGATCTGGGCCGCCCCGAGAAACCCGACGTCCACCCTTCCTGCCTGCAGCCAGTAGTTAAAGATCTCGGGTACCGAGACGACGGAATCCGCATGCTCGGCGAGCTCCCCGTCGCCGATGGAGAGCGGCAACACTTCGGGTTTCGCGCCGATGGTCCCGGACTCGTAGATCAGCACGGAGTCCGGGGCGTGGGTGAGCCGGGCGAGGTTCGCCGCCTGGCTCGGAATGCCGATCCCGACGAAGCACACCGTCCCGTCCCCTAGCCTGCGAGAAGCAGCGACCGTCATCATCTCGTCGGCGGTGTAGCCCCGCGCGTCCACGCCCGTCATCTCATCGCCCCCTGCTCCTGGATGCTCCTCAGGTGTTCGGCGAAGTCCTCGACCCCGAGCACGTGCTTCTCCATCCACTCCCCGAACTTCTCGCGGTCGCGGCCGATGGGGTCCCAGGCCTCGTAGAAGGCGTTGTCGCGCCCGTAGTAACCGTGAGTGTAGGACGGGTATGCCCCACGCGCGACCACGGCCACCGCATCAATGGCGACCGACGGGAGTACGATCCCGAAGGTGTGCTGCTCGAACTCGTCGACGACCTCCTCGACCGTGACGATCACGCGACGAGCAGAGAGCGCGGCCTCCTTCTGTATGCCCGTGATCCCCCACAGCGCCACGTTGCCTTTCCTGTCCGCCTGCTGCGCGTGGATCATCGTCACATCCGGCGTCAGGGCCGGCACCGCCGTCAGTTCCTCCCCGGTGAACGGGCAGGTGATGGGCGCGATGGTCGGGGTGACCTTCGCAAGGTCCGTACCCACGTAGCCGCGCAGCACGGCGAACGGGAGGTTCGAGGCGCCGGCGACGTAACGATTCGCCATCCCGGCGTGGGAGTGCTCTTCGATCTCCAGTGGATGGGGCCAGCCGCGCTCGATAGCGTCCCGGAAACGGTGTAAGGAGCCGACCCCGGGATTGCCCCCCCAGGAGAAGATCAACTTGCGCGCCGTACCCATCCCGATCATCTGATCGTAGATGAGGTCCGGGGTCATCCTGACGAGCGTCAGATCCCTCTTCTCCTGGCGGATGATCTCGTGCGCCGCCGCAAACGGAATGAGGTGCGTAAACCCCTCCAGCGCGACCGTGTCTCCATCGCCTACAAGCCCGGAAACCGCCTCGCGCAACCCCATTATCTCAGCCAAAGCCGACCCTCCGTATGCATATCATACGTGTCTGTCCTCCCTACTCCCGAACCGCGGCCCCGAGATAATCCTGTACCGCACCTTCTCGTCCCCGCAGCTAACCCCAAACTCGTGCTCAGACGAGCCCTTCTCGCTCCCCTACCCGGTCATTCTGGATGTCCCTCACCCATAGCGCAAATACCAAATACGTCTCACATGCATACCGTTCGGATATACCGTACTCGCGTTGCCGGATGGCCGGATACAGGACGGACCGCGGGGCAGACGGTAACGGGGCAACAACCGCTCGCGGTTCGGTGGATCTTCCGCGAAGTGTCCCTCGGACCTGCAACGCCCCTCGAAGGAGGCGACACGACCCCGCGTAAAGCGCGCAGCAAACCCTAGACGAGCCGTAGAGCAGAAAGCCAGGCGGCTGAGATGTAACAGCCGACGAGAGCGGTCCGCGCTCGTGCGAACCACTAGGAGATCGCCTCGCTCATCACTTTTACATTCGGCTCCCGTCCGGTCCATAACCTCTGAGCCAACACGCCCTGGTAGAGCAGCATCCGCTCGCCGGCCACGACCCGGGCACCACGCTCGCGAGCGCACCGGACCAGCGGGGTCTCCTTACCGGGGCGATAAACTGCGTCGCAGACCGCCTTACCCTCCCGGAGGTACTCCTCGGGTATCGGCAGGGGGTCCCCGTCTTTCATCCCCAAGGGCGTGACGTTGATGATTATGTCCGCGTCTCCTACAGCCTCGCCGAGGGCGTCGGTCGGGTAGACCTTCGTCTGTTTCACGCCCGCCGCGCGCAGCTTCTCCGACAGCGCTTCTGCATGCTCGACGCTCCGGTTGACGATGCGCAGCTCTCCGGCCCCCTCGCCGTTCGCCGCGACGGCGATGGAAGCGGCGGCGCCCCCGGCGCCCAGGAACAAGACACGCCGGTCGGACACCTCTACGCCCGCCTCCCTGCAAGCCTCCATCATTCCGCCGCCATCGGTGTTGTAGCCGTGGAGCCTGGAGTCTTCGTCGATCACGACGGTGTTGACGGCCCCGGAGACGCGGGCGCCCTCGTCCAGAGCGTCGACGAGCGAGATCATCGCCCGCTTGTGAGGCATGGTGATGTTGAAGCCGCGAAGCTTGAGGGCTGCCATGCCCTTAACTGCCGCGGGGAGGTTATCGGGGTCTACGTCCAGGCAGACGTAGACGAAATCTAGGCCGTCGGCCTCGAAGGAGGCGTTGTGCATCCTGGGGCTAAAGCTGTGCCCGACGGGTTGCCCGATCAGAGCGAGCACCCGTGTTTTTCCGCTGATCATGCCTATATATCCTCGCTGTGTCGCACGGCCTCTCCAACGCGGCCGACATTATAAGGGACGCGCCACATCTCGCCCCGCGTCCTGATGAAGGGCGGCGACCGCTGCCCTCCGCCGGTGACGAAAGCAGACGCCCGCCCGCCAGCGCAAATCCTGCTCGATAGGCCGCGTAGTCCCCCACCACGGCCCGGATCTGGGTCGCCGAGCAGTACGCGACGTCGCAGCGTCTCGAAGCCAGGCCGAAATCCCCCGTAGAAACC
>JADDPY010000417.1:0-628 GCA_016781635.1 Rubrobacter sp. | reverse complement strand
TGAGGCAGAGGATCCTGGTCCTCACGAAGACAGCACCACCTAAACCTTCTCCCCCGGGAATCTCCCTTAAACCCCGCCCTCAGCGACCGGCACCAACCCCCGGGTGGTCGTCTTCACATATCTCGTTTGCAGGATAGCTTTGGGCTAGTACCCTCTATGTGTATATCGCATTTAGTGTCTGGTTTTTATAAGGAGAAAGCATGTTTCCCACAAAGATATTGTTGGTGACGGATGGTTCCAGGGAGGCCTCTATCGCCGAGGAGGCGGCGGTCGAGTTGGCGAACGGCACCGGTTCTGAGTTGCACGTTTCGTACGTGGTATCTACGGTGCCGGAGTTGCCGTACCCTCGATCCACGACGAAGGAGCGGAGCGAGGCCCTTCTAGATCGGCGGAGGCTCAGGGGGCTCGGGCTCCTGCAAGCGCGGGTGAAGCATATGGAAGAGGAGCTCGGCGGGACCGTGGCCGCGTCCCATTACAGGGAGGGCAAGCCGGAGAAGGAGACCGTCCTGCTGGGCGAAGAGCTCGAAGCGGGCTTGCTCGTCACCGGCGGCAAGAGGCGTCCGTGGTACGAGCGCATGTTCTGCGGGTCGGGCTTCTCCGAGTACGTCTCGCGTCGGGCGGGACGGCC
>JADDPY010000692.1 GCA_016781635.1 Rubrobacter sp. | reverse complement strand
TAGGACCCCGCGCGTTTCGGCGTGTCACCCGCGGGTAGGGTGAGGAGACGAGGACGCTTGCGCCCCCCGGCGACCGGGGAGACAGGAGGTAGACGGAGCATGGCGGCGACACAGAACGGTTCCGGGTTGCACCCGACCACGGTGGAGCTGGCCCAGGGGGCCAACTACGCGGCGATCACCGCGGTGTTGCCGAGCGGCAACTTGCAGAACCATTACATCTGGGTCGGCACCGACGGCGTGCGCCTCTTCGTCAACACGGGGGTCCACCGCCAGAAATACAAGAACGTCGAGCGCGACCCGCGGGTAACGCTGACGATCCGGGACGAGGAGAACCCCTACCGCTACGCCGAGGTGCGCGGGGAGGTCGTGGAGACGGTCACGGGGCAGGAGGCCCGGGATCACATAGACCGGCTCTCCCGGAAGTACCACGGCAGGACTACGACCCCGAGAACATAAACGAGCGGGTGACGCTCTGGATCGTCCCCAACAGGCAGACCGTCGTCGGCCAGGGGGAGGACGAAGGTTCCTCTTCCTCCTGGTGAGGGTATCCGGTGCCGGGGCCGCGCTCGTCACGGCCTGCCCGCTCGACCGACCGGGACGTGGGCCCGGAAGAGTAGCAGTATAGTGGCGTCCGGTGCCACGAGAGACGGCGAGAACGACACGACCACGAGAGGCAGGACCCCATGAAAGCGCTGACCTGGCACGGCAAGCGAGACGTGCGGGTGGACAACGTGCCCGACCCGACCATACAGGAGCCGAACGACGCGATAGTCAGGATCACCACCACCAACATCTGCGGCTCGGACCTGCACCTCTACGAGGTCCTGGGGCCGTTTATCGACGAGGGTGACATCCTGGGCCACGAGCCCATGGGCATCGTCGAGGAGGTCGCCCCGGAGGTCACGAACATAGCGCCCGGCGACCGGGTGGTCCTGCCGTTCAACATAAGCTGCGGGCACTGTTTTATGTGCGACCAGAAGCTCTACTCGCAGTGCGAGACCACGCAGGTCCGCGAGCACGGCACGGGCGCCAAGTTCTTCGGCTACACGAAGCTCTACGGGCAGGTACCGGGCGGGCAGGCCGAGTTTCTTCGCGTCCCGCAGGCGCAGTTCGTCCCCATAAAGGTCCCCGAAGAGGGCGAAGAGATGTCCGACGAGCGCTTCGTCTACCTCTCGGACGTCCTGCCGACGAGCTGGCAGGCCGTCGAGTACGCCGGGGTCCCCGAGGGGGGCAGCGTGGCGGTCTTCGGGCTCGGTCCGATCGGGCAGATGAGCGCGCGCATCGCCAGGCACCACG
>JADDPY010000510.1 GCA_016781635.1 Rubrobacter sp. | reverse complement strand
CTGAGGTGTGATCGACTATGCTGACGTGGACGGCGTCACAGACGCGTGGGTGAACTCCACCGGCTCAACTATCTTCACGGAGTGGGCAGGCAAGCCGTCTCGATTCTTTCACCTGCCGGGCAAACCACCGCACGAGTGCTTTCAAGCCCTCCTGCGGTGGTAGTGTTGTCGTGCAGGCTGCGTCTATCGACACGAACGACGACACCGAGTTCTTAGAGCTTTGGGAGGGGCCAACCGGAGAATTGGACGCCATGCTGGAAACGGCTATTGCGACGATCCACGATTGGAGGGATCGACCTCAGGCAGCAGGAGATAATCGGGAGGCTTGATGTCTGCTGCCCACCCGTTTCAGACATTCCGCCCAACGTCCGAGTTCGCCTCATTGCAAACACCGGACACCGGCGAAGAATGGCGGATGAAGGGACTGCGCATTGACCCGTTCACGCGAGAAGAGGCGTGCAGACTTTCACCTCGACTCTTCCGCTAAGGTGGATCACTGTCGCACACAGCTCGAACAGGGGGCATGGTGCGAGAGGAAATAGCTTATCTGCTGGTCGTGCTGCTGCTCGCTGGAATTTTCATCTTCTGGTGGGGGGCAGTCAGGAAGAGGGGGCGCAACCGCAGGTCTTCGCTTCGAGTAGACATCCTTAAGAAGGGCCGCGACGAATGAGTCGTATGTGCAAGTTCAGTCAAGGGATCCGTCATGGGTGGTGATAATCTAGACTCCCAACTCGGACCCGTCGCTGAGTTTGTGCTGGCGATGATTGTGATGATGATGGTGGCCGCGGTTGCGAGCTACGTGCTGATGAAGATCGCTCAGCGCCGCAAGGAAAAGGCTCATAACAAGCTCTCTGCCTCCCGCCGGAGCAAGGACTCGGCCATCAACCTCTTGGCCAAGGGAAGTGACAACGAAGGCGTTCCAGTGGAG
The DNA here is from genome assembly GCA_016781635.1 of Rubrobacter sp. GTDB lineage: Bacteria > Actinomycetota > Rubrobacteria > Rubrobacterales > Rubrobacteraceae > Rubrobacter_F. The sequence continues at coordinate 265 of JADDPY010000510.1, read as the reverse complement.
CGCGGGCGCAACGAGCGGCGGAAGCCGCGGAAAAGAAGCGACTTCGACCTCGTAGGCCTCTTGAAGCAAATCGCTGACCGATTGGATCTGCGAAAAGGCAAAAGTCGGGGAAAGCGCCGGAGACGCAGGACGCGCAGTAGCTCCGGCAATTTGCGCATCGACATTATGAAGAAGCCAGGGCCCGCGCTCGATGCGCAACAAGACCCTCCTACTCCTTGAGAGGCCGCGTATTCGCAATAGACATCGCGGTGCCTAAGCATCAGCG
>JADDPY010000397.1 GCA_016781635.1 Rubrobacter sp. | reverse complement strand
TTTGGTTCCGGACCGTCCGGATGCCTCGCTGCTGCGCCCAGTCGTGAAGGGTCGACGTGGGAATGCCGGTCCGTCTCTGCGCCTCCGAGGGTCCGTGCTCGGTGTAGATCAGGCACGCCTCGTCTCGCTGCTCTTCGGTGTAGATCCGCTTGGTCATCGTGTCAACCCTCCCCGTGGGGTGTTACGGAGCCTCATGATGCCCTCCGCTGCTCGTGGCATGGCTCGCAGATAGTCCCCTCGCCGTCAGTCCGCACCGTCGTGGCCCAGCAGTGACGGCAGGTGCCCACCTCGCCGAGGGGGAGATCACGGAGGTCGTTGGCGGAGACGACCTCACTCCCTGGAAAGGCCTCAAGAACCACGGCGAGGACGCCCTCCCCGTCTCCCCCCTGACCATCCGGTACCTGCGGTACCTGGGGTACTGCGCTGCTCAGAGGGGGTGCTTCGGGTACCGCTTCGGCCAGAGGTACCGGTACCTCCCCGGCATCCGGTACCTCTGGCACCCCTCCTGACCTGGCCGGTACCGGAGGTACCGCAGGTACCGCTTCCTCCGGGGGGAGATAGCGCCGCCACGCATCCCACAGGTCCTCTCGGCGGTAGCCACGCACCTTGTGGCCCTCGATCTTCAACTGGGTCGAGCTGATCTCGTAGTTATTGAGCCGGCGGGCCAGGCCTCGGGCGTCCAGCGGTCGGCCTCGCAGATCTGCCCAGGGGGCCTCGTCGATGGCGCACAGCCGCTCGAGGATCGTCTCCGTGCCCATTCGTTCCTCGTCGGCGAAGACCAACCGCAGATCAGCAAGAAGGCGAACACCGAGGCTTGCCTCACGAGAGACACCGGCCTTAGTCAGCTCCACACATGCCCTCCGGGCACGCTCCGGCCAGTCTCCGCCCGCAGCCTCGGCGATGGCAAGCAACGGTTCCCAGCAATCCGCGGCCCGATCCGTGACGCCGTCCGGCATCTCTGGCCAGGCTCCTCGTAGCCTGTCTGCGACGGTGGTGACCCACCCGCCCAGACGGTCGCGCAGCTCGTAGCCCTCTGGACTGGCAAGACGATGACGGAATGGGCGAACGGTCTCGCCCGGGGCCCGGCGTCGCATGCGGACGATGACGGAACGAGTCATGAGAGTGTCAGGCAGATCACCGAGGCCGGCGAGGGCAGCAGCGGCGTAGACCGGGAAGTTGCGGACCTCATGCGTCGGACCGGAGCAGCGGGGGATCGTTGCGCCTCCCCGATGGCCGGCGTTCAGCAGGGCGCGCAGATCCTCGTTGCCATCGTCGTTACCGCGGCGCCCAAAGATGGCGTCCACCTCATCGAACAACAGTGTGGGCGAGCCCTTCTCGATGGTGCGAAAGATGGCGGCCGCGGATGCCGAAAGGACGTGCATCGGGTTCGGGGTGAGGAGCTCGAGTACCTCGAGCACCCTCGTCTTGCCCGACCCTGGCTCGGGGCTGAGCAGGGCCAGACGAGGACTCGACTCGAACGCACCGACGGCGTGCGTGTGCGCGATCCAGCAAGTCGTCGCGACCCGGGCGTCGACCGTAGGGAAGGCGACGAAGGTGCCGATGAAAGCCTCGACCTCGTCCAATACGTCAGACCCGGCGTGACCATCCGGGACAGAACCCAGGTGGTTATCGACGTGATCGTCGGGCATCCGCAAGGGCTCGATCGTCATCACGCTGCCGCCCTTCTCTCAACCGGCCGGAGAACCCTTCGTCGGCGAGAGGCCTCGAGCGCAACCTCAAGCTTCGGAACGACCTCATCGAGGCCCGCGCCGCGGCCGAGGGCATTCACTAGATCGACCAGTTCGGCCATCAGAACCCTGCGGATCGCCGCATCCCGAACTCGGCGGACCCACCAACGGCTGGCATCGAAAAGAACCGGGATGGCGGACCTCACCGCCTCGGCGGCCTCAAACTCGACGCCGGCCGCGGCCGCGATCTCCCTCGTCCGGCTGCGGTCGAAGCGAAACGGAGTCGGGCAAGCGACTGCTGTCGCCCACAGCTGCCGGAGGATGGGATCGAGGAAGTCGCTGTCCTCGAGCTCGTCGACCGAACGTGCTCCCTTGGGGGAATCCAGGGCGATCCCGGCCACGATCCGCTCGGCGTCGGTGTCAGACGGAAGGGAGAGTGGTTCCGACGAAGGTCCCTTGACGTGACCGCGGTTCATGGCGCCGGCTCCGGCTGCTTGTCCCAGGGCTGGCTGAAGTCCGGCTTCGGGAAGAGGGCGAAGAGGGCGGCGCAGTCCTCGAGCCAATCAACGGGCCCCTCGTAACCCAAGCGTTCCCACACTGGCGGAACGTGGTCGAGCAGCATCTCCGCCGCAAAAGCGATGTCCCCATCGGCATGCATGAATCCGGCCGCGACGCAGCCCATCTCCCACTGCGCCCTACGGATCCGAACCTCGATTGTGTCGGCCTCAGCCGTCCGCGCCTCGATCTGGAGTCGGGCGACAAGCTGGACAGCGTCCTTCCGGCTCATGTCCGAGGCCACCTCGCCATCGGCGAACGCCTGCTCCAGGAGCTCGCCGGGCGCCCGGGAGAGCTCGTACAAGACCGTCCACGACGTCGGCAAATGCGACCCCGGGGACGCATTTCCGAGTAGCTCGTGCCGAGCGATGGCCATGAACTTCTGGGCGGTGCGAGGTCGCAGCCCGAGGGACTCCACGAGGTCGAGGAAGTCCCCGTGAGGCAGTTCCTCCTTGGCGAAGATGAGCTCGCGGCCGGCCTGGATGATGTTTTGGGCGATGGCGGTGAGATGCGGGCTGATCCGCTCCGCCCACCTCACGACCGTGGCCTCGGTCGTGGCGATGTCGGTGCTAAAGTTCGCCACGACGACCTCCTCGAGCAGCCAGCCGACGTGGGTCCATTGCGATGCCGCCCTCCCGCCGGGGCGGCATCGTCGCGTCAGCGGTCAGGCCGCATCCTCGACGCCTATCCTCATCAGGAGTTGGACCCGCATCCCCTGGGTCCAACCCCAGTTCACGCCAGATCGCGCTGGTCGGTACCACCACCTTCCGCCCGATGCGCAGGGTAGGCAGCTCACCTCGCTCAGAGGCTGCGTACGCGGCGCTACGGCCGAGCCCGGCCAGTCTCCATCCGCCCTCGGGCACCGACATCCAGGGGCGCACACGAGGATGCGGCAGCGGATCTGACCACTCCTCCTTAGGACTCATGACTGGGAATCCGCCCGTGACTCGAGCCAAGCGGTCACATCCTCAGTCCTGAAGCGGAGGTGTCGGCCGACCCTCACGCCTCTGGGCCCCGTTTTTCGAGCACGCCAGCGGTACACGGTTGACAACGGCACGCCGAGGTACTTCGCAAGGTCCTCGGGGCCGATGAGCGGGCTGGAACTGTTCTGCGTGTCCATTGCAACGCAGACTACCACCACCAAACGCCGACGTGCGTTTGAATGCGTACGCACGTCTTCGGTAGGGTGAAGACATGTCGAGCCCTGACCAGGCGGCCAAGCCCTCGCTGAGTCGGGTCGTAGGCGAACGGATGAGGGCTGTTCGCGAGGAGCGTGGCTGGCGTCAGGACGAAGTAGCCGCCCGAGCAAGAGACTTTGGACTGCGCTGGACCAGGGCTACGGTGGCCAGCGTCGAAACCGGCCGTCGCGAGGTCACCATCGGCGAGTTGCTCCTGCTTCCGGATTTGCTTCGCTACGCCGTGGAGCTTCCGGACCTCGTCCCACCTGGAACGTACGTCATGTTGGGACCCGACGCCTTCGCCTCAAGCGAGGGTGTTCGCGCCCGCTTTCTCGGCCTTGCCGGCCAATCGCTTCCCGCCGAGCTTGACGTGCCGTGCTTCCGCAAAGCTCGGGTAGGCGCCGAAGAGGCCCTTGAGGTGCTGCTCTCCCCTGAGGGCCGGAGAGCCATGCAGGCGTATGAGGCGGGCATGGAGGCGGTCTGGCCGAAAGCACAGGGTGGCGATCTCGAGGAGTGGATGGCAGCGGAACGCGACGCTGACCAGGAGGTTGAAAGACGAGCGGCCGAGCGTCTTGGTGTCGATGCGCGGCACCTAGCGCTGGCGGCTCGACGGTGCTGGGGGCACAGCCTCACCGAAGAGCGGGACAAGCGGACCCCGACCGGCGTGTTGAGCCGTGGCCACATCACCAGGACCTTGTTGGCCGAGCTGCGCCCAGTGCTGGCCGAGGCCGAACTGCTTGAGGACAGGAACGACTGATCATGAGCAACCTGAAGCGAGATCCCGCTGGCCCCCGCCGACTCCCAAGCGGCAAGTGGGGCTTCGTGGTGGATCTGGCTCCGGCTCCCGACGGCACTCGGCGCCAGGCTCGTCGCCACGGCTTCGGGACCAAGCGGGAAGCCCTCGCCGCCATGGAGGCTCTTCGTCAGGCGGACCGCACCGGGACCTTCGTCGCTCCTCGGCGCCAGACCCTCACCGACTTCTTGCTCGCCGACTGGCTCCCCGTCCAGCGGCCTCGACTGGCCGCCTCGACCTGGCGGAGTTACGAGGGAGACCTCCGCCGCTGCGTGCTCCCCTACCTCGGAGGTGTCCAGCTCCAGGCGCTCGACCCCGGGGCTCTCAACCGCACGTACGCAGAGCTCGAAGCCCGAGGTTTGGCGCCATCGACGATCCGTCGGGCCCATGCCGTGCTCGGTCGAGCACTCGGCGATGCCGTGGAATGGGGCCGCCTGGTCCGCAACCCAGCACGGGCGGCCACGCCGCCCTCAGCCCGCTCCGCCCGATCCGAGGCGATGCGTACCTGGGATGCCGCCACGCTTGCCCGCTTCCTCCGCGCTGAGGAGACCAGCCGCTACTACCCAGCGTGGATGCTGCTGGCTACAACGGGCTGCCGACGCGGCGAAGTTCTGGGCCTACGATGGAGCGACGTCGACCTTGAGGCCGGCACCGCCGCCATCCGGGGCACTCGCACCACCGTAGCCCACGAGGTGTTCGAGGCACCGGTCCCGAAGTCGGGTCGAGCGCGCATGGTGCGCCTCGACCTTGCCACTGTTGCCGTGCTGCGAACGTGGAAGGCGACCCAGGCCGCCGAGCGGTTGGTCATGGGCGCTGGCTGGGCCGACACCGGACTGGTTTTCACGCTCCCCGATGGACGCCCCTACCACCCGGAGCATTTCGGTCGTGCGTTCACCCGAGCCGTAGCCCGCCAAGGTCTCCCGCGGATCCGTCTGCATGACTTGCGGCATACGTGGGCGACCCTCGCCCTTGGTGCCGGGGTGGCCAACAAGGTGGTAGCTGAGCGACTGGGCCACGCCTCCACCCGCATCACCGACGATGTCTACAGCCATGTGACAGCCCCGATGGCCACCGACGCCGCCGAAAGGGTGGCCGGACTGATCTTCGGGACCACTGTGACAAGTTAGTGACATCGCGCCCCTTGGAGGAGCCATGAGCGCTCGTGAAAGTGCCGCTGACCAGCAGCAACGCTACGAAGGCCTCGTGCCGACGGAGAGATTCGAACTCTCACTGACGA
>JADDPY010000508.1 GCA_016781635.1 Rubrobacter sp. | reverse complement strand
GGCCGACGGAGCGTGAAAGCCCAACGCACAAAATACGAGGCCGTATAATCGCTCCGAGAAGCCTGGGGGAATGGCAGAGCGGCCGAATGCGCTGGTCTTGAAAACCAGAGGCGGTAAAACGCCCGTAGGTTCGAATCCTACTTCCCCCGCACCCCGCCGTCACGATTCTCGAGGCGCCGTACGCTGTGGGACCTGCTTACCGTCGTGTTAAATTTGTTAGCAAAAATTAAGAAAATAGAGACTTCGCAGTTTCAAGTGTGTACACTACCAGGTAACTTCCCAAGTGGGACGTTGTTATGCAGGCGGGACAAGAATGACCGTGTAGGTAGAAGGAGGATGTTTCTGTGAAGAAAATAGCTATTCTGGCGACGGCCGCAATGCTGGCCATGCTGATGTTGGTGCCGGTTGCCATGGCACAGGAGAAGACCATGATGGAAGAGACCACCATGATGGGTGGCACCATGATGGAAGAGACCACCATGATGGGTGGTGGTAGCACTATGATGATGGAAGAGACCACCATGATGCAGGGCGGCGACCTGCCGCAGAGCGGTGGCCCCGCAATTCTTCTGCCCGCCGCTGCCCTGCTTCTGGGCTCGGGCGTCCTGGCGTTCGCCGTTCTTCGGCGCAGGTAGAGGACGCACGGACCCGCAAGGGTCTTTGGGGTAGGGAAGAGCCTGCACTTCCCTACCCTTGCACTGGCTGAGTGTCTAATGATCTCGGCTTAGTAAGGGGACGGCATACAAGCCGTCCCCTTACTTTTGCGTTTAACGGTTAAAGCTTGCGTTTCCCCGTTACGCATAAGCAGGGTACATTCCTCCCGCATCGCCGTAGACCTTCGGTAACAAAACTTCTTCCCACCAGCGCCGTGTCGCACCGTTGGAGTAATAGGTACTGAGGTTCATACTCCCGCATAGTCCGTAACCTAACGAAGAACGATTTGATCTACCACGACAGCCGCGGTGATTCGCACGATGCAAGAGGTATGCCGCTTACGACAGTGAGCAAGGGGCAAGTAAGCGTACGAGCTGGAGCAGCTTGGCGGTGAAGTTCTACAGAGCTGCAACTTTTTTCGTGGGATCACCGTGGCACTTCTTGAACTTTTTGCCCGAACCGCAAGGACACGGGTCGTTGCGGCCGACCTTTGTCGCCGAAGGGGCTTGCACCGTAGTGACGTTGTATTCGTTCACGGAGTCGTAAACCACTTCGCTGGGTTCGAGTTCGTTGGTGCTTCCGTTCCCTTTTATGGCGGCTAGCTTACCGAGGGTGTTAGTGAGCAGGATGCTCCACGTCGCTACCTTCATGTCTGCCGGCTTTTCGGCCAGGAGTTTCCCGATGAGCGCCGAGGGCTCGGGGGCTTCCCTATCCGCTCTTTCCTGTATCTCAGCGACGGACTCGACGTGCTCTTCTCGAGCTTTGTGGAGGAGTGCCTCGATCTGCTCTCGTTCCTCTGCGGTACGTTCAGGAGCTTGCAACAGCGTTATTGTGTGCTTGACGAATACATACTCGTTGGCCAGGACGCTACCCCTATGTCTGCCACACATAGGGCAGGGTATGGTTACCTGAGCGTTCTCGAAGACCGCCGCGCTGGCTCCGATCCCGGTGCCGCCGAGATCGAAATAGTAGCCGGACGGGTAGAGGTAGCCGCAGCTTCCACACGCCGCCGGCATCTGCTGCATCTGAATTTCCATACCCGCAGTGTACCCGACGCAGTACCACTGCAATATTCGACCGGCTCCTACCATAAAAAGGCACACTTTCTGAGAACCTCCTCGAGCTGCCTTGTGTTCCGTCTCCAATGTATGAAGAGACGGGGTGACCAACCGACGAAGGTAGCGAAAAGCCCCGCGAAGGGCGGGGCTTGGGGGAAGTGAGCCGCCCAGGACTCGAACCTGGAACCTAAAGATTAAGAGTCTTTTGCTCTGCCAATTGAGCTAGCGGCCCATACGGCAGAAATTATAGCATCCGAGGTCGTGATTGCGACTTCTCTTAGAGTTGCCGTCGCTGCATCGTTGGGCCGAAGTAGTGCTTCACATGTTCCTTTTGAAGGAGAGCAGGAGTTTCTGGGCGCGGCCGGGGTCCGCGGAGAATTCTTGTCCGGTCAGGGGCGTGTTCAAAAACTCGCTGTAGCCGGGGATGGAGCGTGCCTCCTGTGATTCCAGGTCTCGGTATCCCATGGACCAGCCGGGAAACTGCCGCTCCTCCTGGGTGCCCTGTTGCAGCAGGATCTCCCCTTTGTGCCGGGGGTCGCCACTGATCTTCGCGTAGAGCGAACGCACTGTGCTTTCTTCTCCTTCGAGGACCTGCATGAAGTTGCCACCCTTGTAGAGCAACATCCCCGTGATATCCAACTCGGCGTTGTTCTTGCGGCATTGTGCCAGCAACTCGTTTAGGTCGGCCTTGGATAAATCTCGAACGGCGGTGCTTGCGTAGGTGAGGAAGAACACTGAGTACTCCGTATTAGATCAACAAGTTCATTGCTCTGGTTTTGCCCATCTTGAGCTCGGTTGAATACTCTGTGCCGAACTTGTTGTACAGTTGATGAGCGCCTGCGAGGGCTCTTGGAATGGTGCCGGAAACTCGTGTTTGAAAGGTTCTCGGCCGCAGGGGGTAGGGTAGGCCGTATCGTTCGGACGATTTGCATCAGGCGACGCCGTCGTTTATACTCTTTGTCATAAGCGGCTCTCTTCGAGGACCGCTAAGGGCCGGAAGAGGGTTTTCTCCTATCGAAACCGGCCCTTTTCTTTTGCCCGTTTTGTCACCCTACTTCTTCGGCGATGGTGAAGAGTTCGTCTGCGTGGCGGCGGACGGAGGTGGCGAGGTCGTCTGTCGCGGTCGCGATGCGGATGCGGTGGAGGGGGGCGTGGTAGCGGACCATATCTTCTTCGGAGAGGCCGGAGATACCCTGCCAGGTTACGGGGTTGCGCTCGCCGTGCGTGAGGCCGGGGGAGCGCAGGATCACGCGCAGCCCCACGTCGAAGCGCTTGTTCTCCGGGAGGTCGATGAGGATGTCGAAGGGTCCGGCGACGCCCTTGCGGTAGCGGGTCAGGTAGCGGGCCCAGGCTTCTTCTACCCTGCGTCGCCAGGAGGCGTCGTCGCGCAGGCGTATGAGGGAGGCGTAGCTCGGGTGGCGCTCGTCGAGTTCCAGGGCGCGCTTGTACGGGCGGCGTTCGGTGAGGCGCCTGACGAGGGTAGCGGATGAGCCGCTGGGGTCGGCAGCAGACCGGGAGATGAGGGCGAGGGCCCCGGCGTCGTCCTGGCGGATAAGCTCTCCGGCCGAGATCTCTTCGGTCTGCACGGCATCCTGGACGGCACGGAGGAACATGGCGGTTGGGATGCGCAGGGCGTGGTGGCTGTAAACGTTGTAGTGCATGAGGTAGCGTGCAAAGACAAGGGACTGAAGGTGTCCGACCCCGGACTCGTCCAGGGCGAGGACCGCCCGATTGTCCTGCCCCACGATGCGTAAGGAGTTGATGAGCGCCCCGACGTCTACGTTGCCGAAAGGAAGCTGCGCCCCGCGGGTGTCGCGCACGAGGTAGTCGAGCGTCGCGAGGTTCAGGGCGCCCGAGAGCAGGTCCCGGACAAGGTGCTCCGTCGGGGTGAGGTCGCGCAAGGGGGCCCCGGTTCCAAAACCTTCGTCGTACTCTCCGGCTCCCCGGGCGGCCAGACGGAAGACGTTGTGCGGTTCCAGGTCCCAGGTCTCGCGGAGGACCTCCGCCACTTCGGTCTCCTCGATTACGTGCCGCGTCTCCTCGTCGCGGAGGACCATGCCGGGTAGGTTTATGCCCTCGACTGCCCATGGATAGGGATACCTGCCCACTTCGGCGAGGAGGGCGGCGGCGAGGGAGCCCCGTACGTCGCGGTCTTCGAGGTAGGCGCCGGAGTCCGTGATCTTTTTGAGGGTCAGGCGGGTGAGATGGTAGACGCCGACGGCGTGGTCGAAGCCCGTGTGCCGGGCGGCGGGGAAGGCGAAGTGGGCGAAGCTGAGGGAGCTTATGCCCTTCAGGCGCGCCATCGCCGGGGTCTCGAGAAGGGTGCGGACGGCCTTGTCCACCGGGACGTCTCCCCAGACGCCGTCCCGGATCCTGCCCTTAGACCCCCAGAAGTTCTCCCCTACTGTGCTGCTCGTCACCGACCGCCCCCGACATCCTCGTTTGCCGGACTACAGTCCCCCACCGCAGGGGTATTCTATACGAGGAAAGCTTTATACTTGTGCGGGTTGCATCGTGCACGAACTCGTCGGAAGGAGCGAGCCCATACACGCCGAGGAGCTCGATGTGTTGAGGGGGGAGATGGTGGTCTTGAGGCCCCCGTGTGAGTCGGACGTCGAGGCGGCCTACGCGTGGGACCGCGACCCCGAGCTCGCCGCCTGGAACGGTCGGCCCCCGATCAAGATCTCCTTCGAGGCGGCCCGCCGGGATTACCTCGCGCGCTGGAAAGATTCGTCCGTGAAGACTTTTATCATCGAGCCGCGCACGGACGGGGACGAGCCGATCGGTATGGCTACCTTGTACGACTTCCGGAACGAAGGCTGCGAGCTCGGCATCAAGATCGGCCGGGACGATCTGAGGGGGTACGGCCACGGTGCCGAGGCCGTCGAGCTCTTGCTCTCCTACTGCTTCGACGTCATGGGACTCAAGGCCGTGCGCGGCTCCACGCTCGCCCACAACGTGAGGATGCAGCGCGTCTTCGAGAAGCTCGGTTTCGCGGAGAGCGGGGACGGCTCCATCATCAGCCGCTTCGACAACAAGCGCTACACCGAGCTGTTCTACGAGCGCCGGTGGGACGCCTGATGCGGAGCCGGAAGGCCCGGTAGCCCCGAACGCTGCACCGTCTATACTGGAGCCTCTTGATTAGCGCGATCTGAGGGGTGAGGCATGGGGTTCAGGCGTTTGCTTTCGAGCGTAGGGGTCGGGGCGGCTACGGTCGATACGCGGCTGGAGAAGAGCGAGTTCGCGCCCGGGGACGAGGTACGGGGCGTCGTGGAGATTCGGGGCGGCGACGTCGAGCAGGAGATCAGGGGCATACGCCTTGAGGTTCAGACGTACTACAAGCGCGAGGTAGGCGACAACACGACGACCGACACCGGCACTATCCAGAGCTTCGACGTCTCGGGGGCCCGTGTCGTGCAACCGAACACGGAAGAGCAAGTCCCGTTCTCCCTTCGCCTGCCCTACGAGACGCCCCTGACTTTAGGACGCTCGTCGGTGTGGCTCCGTACGGCCCTCGACATCGAGAGGGCCATCGACCCGTCTGACTCTGACGGCATCACCGTGCTGCCCAACCCGACCATGCGTTTCGTTCTGAACTCTTTCGAGAAGCTGGGGTTTCGCATGAGGGAGGCCGACAACGAGGAGTTGCCCCACCGCCTCCGGCGCCACCTGACTTTCGCGCAGGAGATCGAGTTCGTCGCGACGAGTGGCGAGTTTCGCGGCAGGTTCGACGAGGTGGAGCTCGTAATGTTCCCCTC
>JADDPY010000463.1 GCA_016781635.1 Rubrobacter sp. | reverse complement strand
CTCCACTGCCTGCGGCGGAAGCCCAACGTTCTCGATAGCGGCCTGGAGCTCCGCCTCGGCCTCCTCGGTGTCGGCGTCGAGGCTGAACTCGGCGATGATAACGCTGAAACCCTGCGCGGAGTTTGCCTGGATCCCCTCCAGGTTCTCGACGCCCGTGATGGCGCTCTCCAGAGGTTGCGTCACCCCTTCATCGACGGTCTCGGGGCCCGCGCCGGGGACCGGGGTGGAGATGGTAATGATAGGGAACTCGATGTTCGGCAGGAGCTCCTGGTTGAGGCGCGTGGTAGCGAAGATGCCGCTCCCTATGAGCAACAGCGTCGCCAGAAATACAACGGACTTGTTCCTCAAACACCAGCTAACGATGCGACTCATGCGTCCCCTCCCGTGAGAGTTCGAAGCTCTCGACCAACAACTTGAGACCCTTAAGAAGCCCCCGGACCTCCTCGTCCGTCATACGTCCTAGCGCCTCCCTGAGTTTCCGGCCACGCCCCTCCATCATCCTGCGAGCGATGTCCTGCATCCCCGGCACGTATTCCACCAGCACCACCCGGCGGTCGGCGGGGTCGGGCCGGCGCTCTACCATGCCATGCTCCGACAGCTTGTCCACAAGCTGCGACGCGGCCGGAGGCGTTACCCCCACAACTTCCGCGAGACGCCCGATCGAATGCGGACCCTTGCCCAGCGCTATAAGAATCTGCACGTGGCCCGGGGAGAGCGTCGCGTCCACGGAAATACCCCGCCTCGCCAACTCCCGTATCTCCGAGGGATCCGGCCTCCCAAGCCCCCGCGCCAATACCGGCAAGAGCATCAGAATCTCATCTACCAACCGCTCCCGATCCATGCAATTTCTCCCACATATTTAACTAACTTATATAAACTACTTAAAGGTTATGGAAAAAAGCAAGGTTGTCAACGGCTAAGATGGGATGATTGTTGGTTTCTAGCATGTGGGCCGGGGTCGGGGGGTGCGTTGGGGCACTGGTCGATTTTCCGGACGAGGGGGTACGAGAGGGCTTGGCGGGACGATGAGGTTTCGAAGGGTGTTGGGCGCTCTGGGGCTGGTGGTTGGCGGGCTTGCGGCGGCGAATCGGAGGTTGGAGAAGGTCGGGGAGCCGGCACGGCTCGGGGGCGAGGAGGGGCGCTATGGTTGGCGCGAAGGGGAGCTCGCGTACACGGTCGCCGGCGAGGCCGGGGCGCCGCCGGTGCTTCTAGTGCATGGGATCTACGCGGGAGCGTCGTCGTTCGAGTTCAGGA
>JADDPY010000419.1 GCA_016781635.1 Rubrobacter sp. | reverse complement strand
CAGGGAGATCCTGCGGATAGCTCTCCCTGCACTCGGGGCGTCGGCTGCCGAGCTGCGGTGCGTTCTGGTGGAGACGGAGACCACGAGGGGCACCGGCACGCCGGAGCTCGCCGTCGCGGTGCTCTTCTTGAGCTTCGGCCTGGTCGAGGTGTGGGCGTAGCTTGCTTTTGTTGATGGCGGTGCGCCTCGTCGCATGCGGGGCGTGGGTCGGCGTATGAGCTTGAGGGGCGGTTACGCGGTCCGGGTTTCGTCCCTTCGGGTTCTCGGGTAGGGAGCGGAGCATGGACGAAACTATGCTGCGCGTCGCGAACGTCGGGAGTGAGGCAGACCTCGAAGCCGTGCGGGATGCCCTGGACGAAATCGGGGCAGATTACGAACACGTGGATTCCGAACCGAACGAGGACGCATATCCACAAACTGCTTACTTCCAGATTCAATCCGGCCTCGCCGCAGACGCGGACAACATCCTCAAGAAGCTCTCTGAGGAGCGCGGCCTGGACGCCGAGATACTCTAGATAACAAATACCGTTCCCCCGCCTGTTTATACTCGTACCGTGATCCGTCGACGCAGCCCAGAGGTAGGACAGTGAGACCGCCCGGCATAACGTCCGTGTCTCACGGTTCGCGTCCTGGCGTGCCGGCGTCAGGCTCTCCCTCCCGGCGGGTATGTGCCGCGCGAGGGGCCTGACGAGTTGCGCTACGACGCCGTATTTCTGGACATCGACGGGACCCTACTCTGGGTAGATCTCGACGTCGAATGCTACGTCAGCGCACTTTCGCCTTACACGACGGACGGCCCCCTGACGATCGAGAAGGCTACCGGTCCCGTGTGGGAAGGCTTGAGAACGCATATCAGGGAGAACATCAACTACTCGACGGAGGACGAGTTGGCGCGGTTCCGGCGGGAGAACGCTGCGAAGACGGCCCGCTCCCTTGGGCTCGACGCCCCCAATGACGTGCTGGTCGAGGTGGCGGACAGATACATCTCGTTCAACCCCTACCGCGAGTCCGAGGAGGTCCTAAACGAGTTGAAGCGCACTGGCGCGCCGCTATACGCGCTCTCAAACTGGGACATTGCCCTGAAGGAAGTGCTCGACGATCTCGGCTGGACGCGCTTCTTCGACGGCCTCGTCGTATCGGCCATCGTCGGTGCTGAGAAACCGGATGGCGCCATCTTCGAGGAGGCGCTCCGCGTGGCCGGGGTGGAGCCGCACCGCGCGGTTCACGTCGGCAACGACCCCGTATCGGACGTGCGTGGCGCTGCGAGGGCGGGCATCGACGCCGTGCTCATCGACCGGAGGGGCGGCGTCGATGCGCCGGAGGCAACGGTGGTTCTGCCGGACCTGCGCGGGCTGCCGGGTCTTGTGAGGGGCTAGGGGATGGACGGGACACGCGCGGCTCGGGCGGTGCGCGAGCTTCTGGCCGCGCTCGGCGAGGACCCCGACCGGGAAGGTCTTCGGGATACCCCCGAGCGCGTCGCCGAAGCTTACGCCCACCTCTTTTCCGGCCTCCGGGAGGATCCCACACAGCACCTCGAAGGCGGTTTCGACGAGGCCGCGCGCGACCTCGTTTTCATACGGGACGTGCCGCTTGTTTCGACGTGCGAACACCACCTCCTGCCGTTCACGGGCAAGGCCCACTTAGGGTATTTGCCGAACGGTCGCGTGGCGGGCTTCTCGGAGCTTGTCCGGGTGGTGGTGGGCTACGCCCGGCGTCCGCAGCTCCAGGAGCGTCTGACCGCCCAGGTCGCCGATGCACTGTACGGTTCTTTGGGCTCGCTCGGCTCGATCGTGGTGATAGAGGCGACGCACACGTGCATGACGGCGCGGATCGCCGAGACCACGGGGAGTAGGGCGGTGACGGTGGCCGCGCGCGGCGTTTTCGAAGAGGATGCCGCGAGGAGGGCCGAGGTATTGGCTCTGCTCGCGCGCGGAGGCTGATGCCTGCCCGGGCGCGTTGCCTGGCTTACTTCTGGCTGCGCTGGTGGAGGGTCGCCGCTGGCGGCTCGGGGGGGACGGAGGCTTCGGGGACGTAGGCGAGAGCGGCGCCCGCGATGCCCGCGGCGTTGAGCATCTCCGCCGGGACGATCTCGGTGCGCGTCTTTATCTGCGGGAGAAACTTCTCGGACCTCTTGCTGACACCGCCGCCTATGATAATGAGGTCGGGCCAGAGGAGATCCTCCATCTTGCGCAGGTACTCCACGAGGCGTGCCGACCAGTCGTTCCAGGAGAGGTTCGCGACCTTGCGGGCGCGGTCCGAAGCGTAAGCTTCGGCGTCGCCACCGTGCAGCTCGATGTGCCCGAGCTCCGTGTTCGGGACGAGCTTCCCCCCGATAAACAGCGCCGTGCCGATGCCCGTCCCGAGCGTGAGCATCAGGACGACGCCCTCGACTCCCACCCCCGCGCCCCAGCGGATCTCGGCCAGCCCCGCGGCGTCGGCGTCGTTCACGATCTGGACCGGCGAGCCGAGCTCCTGGCGGAGCCGTTCCCCGAGATCGAAGCCGATAAAAGACTTGTCTACGTTGGCGGCCGTGTGGATCACGCCTTCCTTCACGACCCCCGGGAAGCCTACACCCACTGGGCCGTCCCATTTTGCCCGTGAGATCACCTTGACCGCCGTCGCGACCACGTCGTCGGGCCTCCCGGCCCTGGGGGTGGGGACGCGTATCCTTCCGCCGGTGAGCTTGCCGGTTTTCGTGTTCACGGGCGCGCCCTTGATCCCCGACCCGCCGATATCCAACCCGAAAACGTTCATCCTTTACCTTCCCGCTTACCCAGCCGATTGAGACATTGTAAAGGGACGCCAGGCTCCGCCGCAGATCGCTCACCCCCCGTCGAAGAGCCCCTCGCCGACGTAGCCGCCCTCCCCGGCGCCTGGAGGACACGCGAAGACGGCACTCCCCGTGGGGGAGATGTACTCGTTCAGGGCGTCGTTCTCGGCCATGCGCCGTTGCATGGGGGCGAATTGCCGCCGGGGGTCGCGCTGGAAACAGACGAAGAAGAGACCGGCGTCGAGCTGGCCCCTCTCCCGATCCATGCCGTCGGTGTACGAGTAGCTCCGGCGCAGAATGCTCTCCCCGCCCTCGGCTCCGAGCCGCACGTGGGAGTCGGCGGGGATGAGCGGCTCTCCATTCTCGCCCTTCGCCTCCAGGTCCACGGCGTCGAACTCCTCCGAGCGCCCTATTGGCGCGCCGCTGACCTTGTGCCTGCCGAAGGTCTTCTCCTGGTCTTCGAGCGAGGAACGATCCCAGACCTCCAGGAGCATGCGGATTCTGCGCGAAACCAGATAGGTGCCCCCTTGCATCCACGCCGGCCCATCCGACGGGCCAACCCAGACGTTGCGGTTCAACGATCCGACGTCCTCGGCCTTGAGGTTGTTTGTCCCATCCTTGAAGCCGAATAGGTTACGGCCTGTTTCCTGATCCTGACTGGTGCTGGAGGTGCGGCCGAAGCCGAGTTGAGACCAGCGCATCTCGACGGTCCCCCGCCCTATACGCGTGAGGTTTCTGACGGCGTGGAAGGCGACCTGCGGATCGTCGGCGCACGCCTGGACGCAGAGGTCGCCGCCCGAGAGTTCCGGACGCAGGGCGTCCCCAGGCATCGGCGGGATCTCCGCGAGGGCCTCGGGCCGCCGGGCGACGAGGCCGAACCGATCCTCGCCGTCGCGCTCGAAGAGCGTTGGGCCGAAACCGAACGTGATCGTCAACCTGGAGGCGGAGTGTCCGGTGGCCTCCCCGGTATCTTCGGGCGGCAGGTAAGGGCTGTGCCCGGTGCCCCCTACGTCCCCCACCGGCTCGCCCGCGCACATGGCCGCGGCGGCATCCGACCACTCACGCAGGAGGTCCCGGAGCTCCTCCCGATCTTCCGTCGTGACGTCGAAGGCAGTGAAGTGCAGGCGGTGCTGCGACGGCGTGGCGATGCCAGACTGGTGAAGGCCGTGGAACGGGACCGTCTCGGCGCCCGGCTCTCTGTCCTCCGTGCGGCTACCCGTCGCCGCGACACCCATTCCGCCCGCGCCGAGCGCGAGGCCGGTGCCTGCTGCCCCGGTGAGCCGGAAAGCCTCGCGCCGGCTCAGACGCTTGCCACGGAACTCGTCGAGGAAGCCCTTTTCTTCGTGACCTTCTTCGGGCCTGTCTCGACGTCCCATCGGTTAGGCCTGCAGAACCTGACCGATTCGGGAGAGCGGCTCGGCGAGCGCGTCCACGCTCTGGCTCAGCTCGCGCCTCTCTCCCTCGTCGAGCTTGGTGTAGGGAACCCAGCCGTCGCCCTCACGGTAAGGCTGGAGAGTGTCGTAGAGCGCGTCGAAGCGTCCTTCTATCTCCTCCACGAGCTTGGGGTCCTCCTCGGTAAGTACGGGCCGCAGCGACTCGAACGCCGTCTCAGAACCCTCGATGTTCGCCGCGATGGAGTAGAGGTCCGTATGTGAGTATCGTTCCTCCTCGCCGGTGATCTTGTCGGCAGAAACCTCGTTCAAGAGCTCGATAGAGCCCACAACCGGATCGGAGGGCTCGAGCTCGAGGCCTCCGACCTTCCCCCGCAGCGCTTCGACGTCTTTCATGAGCTCGCGGGCGTGCTCCTCCTGCCCATCGGTCGAATTCTCCTCCCAGAGCGCCTTCTCTATCCTGTGAAAACCGCCCCAATCCTCCTCGGGAACGTCGCCCTCGCGGGCGTCGATCTCGGGGTCCAAATCGCCGAGGCTCGCCGCGATCGGCTCTATCCGTTCCCAGTGGACGCGGGTGGGTGCGTAAAGTTCCTTCGCCCCCTCGACGTCGCCCGCGATTACCGCGTCGGTGAACCGCTGCGTGCCTTCGGCGAAACCTTTCGTCTCATCGACCAGGTACTCTTCGTAGCTGTTCGCTGCGGCCTGGAGCTCTGGCGTGCTCTGTACCTGGGCTCCCTCCGTGGTCTCCTCCTGAGTGGTGCCTCCGGTCGTACCCCCGGTGGCCTCCTCGGCGCCACGGTCCTGGCCGCAGCCCGCGGCCACGAAAGTAAGCACGGCCATCATGCTCACCAATAATATCTTCGACAAAGTTTTCCTTTCGCAGACCGAAGCCGGAGCTTTAAAAATGTTGCTTCCAGGCGAGTGAAGAGGGGCTTGCCGCGTCAACCCTCGCTACTCGCCGGCGGCGACGAGGTTGATGGTGTTTTGATCCCCTTGGTACCTAACGTACGCGCACTTTTTCTCCTTAGCCGGCGGCCTGCGCGGCGCGTGATTCCTCCTTACCCCCGGTCTCTTTACCGGTCGTGGACCGCTGTGGCGCCGGGCCCTGCGGCTTGAGGAAGAGATAACCGACTACGGTGACGTACCCCAACCAGACGCCGAACTCCAGGAGATCCGGCTTCGGGTCCCACCCGAAGAAGGCGACGAGGAACTGACCGAGTAGGCTCTGGTGGGTCAGGAGGGCCACGTCGGAGAGATCCCACAGGGGGTAGAAGAACGCCGGGATCAGGCTGG
>JADDPY010000189.1 GCA_016781635.1 Rubrobacter sp. | reverse complement strand
GATCCCGATCTTGCCGACGTCGTGCAGCAGCGAGGCAAAGAGGAGCTGCTCGCGGCGCAGGGGTTCGAGGCCGAGACGGTCGGCGACGGCAGATACGTAGCCGGAGACCTCCTCGGAGTGGCCGCGCAAGAACGGGTCCTTGGCTTCTATCGCCTCTCCGAGAACGCGGACCGTAGCCAGGTAGGAGGAGCGCAGCTCCCCCTGTAGGCGACCGTTCTTCAGCACGGCGCCTGCCTGGTTGCCGAGCGAGAGCAGCACCTCCTCGTCGTACTCGCCGAAGCCGCCCTCCTTGTTGGCGCACACGATTACGCCGCTGAAGCTGTCCTGAACGTAGATCGGAATCGCTACGAGGTTCTCGATCTCCTCGTCGGCGGGGGTGCTCGTTCCCTCCACCTCCTGCGGCTCGTCCTCGCGAATGATCTTGTCGTGCTCGATGACCTTGTCCGCGAAGCGGCGTGCGATGGCGCTGTCCTTGGAATCGTTCTCGAAGCCCTCGGTAGCGATCAGGTCGAGCTTCCCGTCCGAGTCCTCGTTTTCTCGTGAGAGCAGCAGCCCCTTCTCGGCTCCGAGCAGCTTCTTCGAGAGGCGCAGCACCATCATTGGAACATTGGCCGTGTCTCCCAGAGCGCCGAGCTCTCGGTGCATACGCATGACCTCAGCCTGCAACTGCCGGCTCCATTCCCCCTCGGCCTGACGCGACTCCTCCGAACGCCTGCGCAGGTAACGCTCCCTGTTCAGGTTCTTCTCGCGGTCCTCCAACCTGGACTCGAGCTGCTCCCGGGTCCGCCGCTGTTCGGCCTCTTGCTCCCGGAGGGAGTCCAACTCGTCGAGTCGGGTCTCCCGCTCCCGCGCCTCGGACTCGAGCCGCTCTCGTTCGAGCCGGGCTTCTTCTTCGGCCTTCGACCTACGGGCTCGGTCCCACCACCAGCCGACTAGCGAGATTACACCGGCAATCCCTAGGAACAGGAGCGCGGCGTCGTCTCTGGAGTTTGTGAGGTCGGAGGTCGTGAGAGCCGCCACGACCACATACGTTGTTGCAGCTAGAAGCGCCAAGACCGCGATCACGAACCAGGCGCCACCGGCCCTTCTCTGCTTGTCCAAGCTCATCCGATACCTTCGCTATCCGGTAGCATATTTTCTGTCTCCGCGTATAAGAATCGGAGCCTACACCCCTACG
>JADDPY010000039.1:39965-52870 GCA_016781635.1 Rubrobacter sp. | reverse complement strand
AGCTTGCCGAGGTTCTCGTCGAGGAACCGCTCGTAGTGGCCGAGGTCGAGGTCGGTCTCCGCCCCGTCCTCCGTCACGAAGACCTCACCGTGCTGGTAAGGGTTCATCGTGCCGGGGTCCACGTTGATGTAAGGGTCGAACTTCTGCAACACGACCCTGTAGCCGCGCGCCTTGAGGAGCATCCCCAAGGCCGCCGCGGTCGTCCCCTTGCCGATGGACGAGACCACGCCGCCCGTCACGAAGATGTATTTGGTACCCGTAGAAGACGGCTCCGTCATATCTAACCACGCCCCCAAGAATCGAACCTGCGCAAAAAGCTTACCTTCTCTATGACCTTCGAGATGCTCGAGACCTCGGCCACAGCAGTCCATACGAGTATAACCGCGAGAAAGAACCACCAAGCGGGCCCGGGCCCGCCGACGATCACCACGTAACCCACGGTAGCCCCTAAGACGGCGGCCCCCGAATCCCCGAGCATGATACGCCCCCTCACGTCGAAAGGAAATAGCCCTACTGCGCCACCGATTATCGGTAACGCCGCCAGCATCGCCCACCACGACGACACGAACGGCAGCGCCAATAGGAGGAGAAGCCCCGCGAACTTGATCGCGCGCCCCGGCCGCAGGTCGAACAGGTTCGCGAGGTTCGCGCTCCCCGCCACCAAGACGGCCGCAAGCAGAGCATCGAACACACCATCCACAACGAACAGGGCGAACACGAGCGCCCCGCACCCGAGCACGACCAGCTTCAAGAGACCGGTCGTCAACCTCCCTCTCATAAGGGCCCCAAGGTGCCCCCGAAACCCGCGTGCCTCATCCCCTCCCCAGACGTCGTCCACGAACCCCACCACCCCCGCCGCGAACGCGTAGACGAGGTACGCGAGCCCGCCGTCATCCAGCACGATCCCCAACGACGTTCCCGGAACCAGCGTCAGAAGTATTATGGGTAAAAATACGAGACCTGCGGCTGTGGGGATCAGGCTGTCCGCGAAGTTCCGGCGTCGGGGAAGTCGCGGCGTCAAGAAAGATAGGGAGATCAGGGTCCCTAGAGCCCCGAGGACGAGTAGTAAGGCGGCCTGAGTCGGTATCGTCAAGCGCTACCAGGGGAGGCGGTCGCCATGCAGGGCCCGCAGGACGTCGAGGCCCTGACGGGCGCGGTGGGCGAAGCCCCGCAATGTCCTTCCGGTCGCCCTATGCGCGAGGGGAAGCGAGACCTCCAGCGGCTCGATGCCGGCGCAGAGGAGGTCGAGGGTCATCCCTACCTCGGCCCCAAAACCCGGTGCGATGCCGGGTAGTGCGTCGAGGGCCATCGGGAGCAGGGCGCGTTGGCCGGAGAGGGGCTCCAGGGGTGCGACACCCGTGCGGCGGGCCAGGGCGCGACGGGAAAGGTTCTTCACGAGGCCGAACCCGCCGCCGGCGCCCCTGGGGAACGCCGCGACAGAGGCCGGGTGGTCCTCGTCGAGGGCTTCGAGGAGGGCCACGAGGTGTGCGGCCGACGGCCCGAGATCCGCGTCGGCGAGGAGCAGCGGTTGATTGAAGAGGTACGAGCCGGAGGGGCCTCGTTTGCGAGCCGTCAGAATGCCCGCGCGTAGGGCGGCTCCTTTTCCCAGGGGCGAGGGCAGGGAGACGACCTCCGCGCCGGCGGCACGGGCGAGCGTGGCCGTGGCGTCGCGGCTGCCGTCGTCGGCGACCACGAGCCGGGAGAGGTCCGGGAGACCGAGCAGGGCGTCGAGCGTTGCAGGGAGGTGCTTCCCCTCGTTCCGGGCCGTTACCACAGCTGCAAAACCGTCGCGCACGGCGTCATTTTAGAGGAGCGGGTCTCGAACAGCCGGAGCCCAGCGGACCGCTACTGCCGTCGAAGCCATTTCGCGGCCAAATAGACGATATCGTCCGGTACCACCCATGCTCCAGGTTTGGCGGCGTTACCGTACACCGCTTGCGTAGGAATTTACCTTCTCCCTGCTGGCGGAAGCTTTGAGTCTCCGTCGTGGGCGTAGCAGAGGCATACGATTTTCTCGGGATCGTGCGCTTCCCAGATCTTGTCCGGGGCTCTGAAGTCTACGACGGGGCCTGCGCCGTTGAGCCGCGCACGACGAGCCGGGTGAGAAGGAATAGTTCCTCCTGCCCGTCGGGGTCTTCCTCACGCAGCTGCGCGACGAGCTTGCGTCCGGCTTGCAGGCCCTTCTCGACGTGCGGCTGGTGCAGGGTGGTGAGCGGCGGGGCCGAGCGCGCCGCTTCGGGCACGTCGTCGAAGCCGACGACGGAGAGGTCGTCGGGGACGGATAGCCCGATTTGCGTTGCGGCCTCGAGGACGCCGAAGGCCATCTGGTCGCTCAGGGCCAGGATCGCCGTCGGGCGGGGATCGCGCGAGAGCAACGCCTCGGCGGCGGTCTTGCCCTCGGCGGGGGAGCTCACGGCGCACTCGTACACCGGGACGTCGTCCCAGGAGATTCCGGCGGCGCTCACGGCCTTGGCAACCCCCCGCAGCCTGGCGCCGCTCGGCCGGAGGGTGGCGGCCCCGCGGCGTTGCGGTTCCACCATCCCGCTCCTCGTCTCGAGCGCAAGCCTGAAGGACACCACGCCCAGGCGCCGGTGGCCGAGCTCGAGGAGGTGCTCGGCGGCTACCCGGGCCGCCCCCTCGTCGTCTATGCCGACGGACGGCACCGTCCCGATGGGCGGCTGATCCACGACCACGGCCGGCAGCCTGCGCTCGATGGCCGCACTTACGAGCGGGTCGTCGGCGGCCATGCTGTGAATAAGTACCCCGTCCACCGCCGCCGCCCTGATAGCCTCCGTATCCCTGCCCCCGAGCGACCCGCCGGGAAGCAACAGCAGCCCGAGGCCGGCCTCCTCGACGGCCTCCGAAACCCCCTCCAAAAACAAAACCGCTGCGGGATCCGCGAACGCATACGAGAGCCTGTCCCTGAATAACACCCCCACCACGTTCGCGCGCCGCTGCCTCAAACCGCGCCCAAAAGGATCCGGCCCCGTGTACCCCAGCTTATGCGCCGTCTCGAACACCCGCTCCCTGAGATCCGCCGAAAGTTGATCTGGACGGTTGTACGCGTTCGACACGGTCGAGGGCGATATCCCCAACTCCGCTGCGACCTCTTTCACGGTTACCCGCCGCCCCAACGGAGTTTTTCGTTTTCCCTCGTTGACATCCATGTACCCGATGATAACTTACTGTAACGTTACAGACTAAATCGTTCCAGAAGGGAGCGTGACGTGTTCGAGGGGCAAGTTGTGGATATTGAGAAGGCGAGGCGAGCGCGTCTCGCGGCACTTGCGGTGTTTTTCGTAAACGGGTTCGGGTTCGCCAATTGGATCGTGCGCATACCGACGGTTCAGGAGAAGCTGGATCTGGGCGAGGGTTCGCTCGGGTTGGCGCTCCTCGCGCTCGCGGTCGGGGCGCTCGTGACCATGGTGGTCAGCGGTGGCTTGGTGCATAAGCTGGGCAGTCGGCCCGTGGTGGGGGTGGCGGGTTTGGTCTTCGGGCTCTCGCTGGTGCTGCCGGCTCTGGCGCCGAGCCTACCGTTGTTGGTGTTGGCCCTGCTCGTGACGGGGGCGTGGCACGGGGCGCTAGACGTCTCGATGAACGCCCACGCCGTAGCGGTGGAGAACGCCTACCGGCGACCGATCATGTCCTCCTTCCACGCCTCGTTCAGCTTGGGTGGGCTCGCGGGTGCGACGAGCGGCGGGCTCCTCTCCGCCTGGGGGGTAGGCCTCGCGTCCCACCTCGGCGGCGTGGCCGTCCTGAGCGCGCTCGCGTTCGCGGTGGCTTCCCGGGTGTTGCTACCCGCGAGCGCAGACAGGGGAGGAGACGACGCAGGGGCGGCCTTTGTCCGGCCGAACCGCGCCCTGGCAGGGCTCGGGTTCATCGCGTTCTGCGTGCTGCTCGGTGAAGGCGCGATGGCCGATTGGAGCGCGGTTTATCTCGGCGGGACGCTCGGGACCGGCCCCGGGCTCGCCGCGGCCGGTTACGCAGTATTCTCGCTGACCATGGCGGCCGGACGCTTGTGCGGAGATCGGCTCGCGAAGAGGGCGACGCCCGGGCAGCTTATACGCGCCGGCGCGGCCCTCGCCGCCGCCGGGTTGGGGCTCTCCCTCGCGGTCGGGGACCCGATCTTCGCCCTCGTGGGCTTTGCCTGCGCGGGGGCCGGATTCTCGGTCATCTTCCCCAACGTTCTGAGCGCCGCCGGACGCGACGGCGAGATGCCTGCCGGGGCGGCGATCGCGGCGGTCTCCACCGCGGGCTACTTCGGCTTCCTCGTCGGACCATCCGCCATCGGTTTCGTCGCCGAGCTTACAGGGCTCGGCGCGGCCCTGTACATCGTCGTGGGCTTGAGCGCAATCGTCGCTTTGATGGCCGGGACCCTGGGACGTGCACCGGGTGACGAACCAGCACAGAGAATGGACGATGTGGCACGAGATGTTGCCCCACGAGCCGGATAGGCAGCCTGCTGTGCGCCTCAAGGCTAAGAAGACAGGCCCTCCGCGCAGCAGTGAAGAACGGTGTGCCCCCGGCCATACCCGGCTTCGCCAGCCGGGGGTACCCCCAATTTGACGCTTCGAGAGGGTTAGCGATCCGCTCGTGAAGGAGGACCGGCGCCAGACTCCTCGTCCCAGCCGTGCGGGCCAAAGAGTTGCGTGGCTGCCCGTGTACAGCGGGCTCTCCCGGAGGTGGTGACCCGGGAGAAAGGGGTAGGAACGCTTTCGAGCGACTCCCCCTCAAGAAGCCTTCCTGTCTCCGGCGCACGGATCTGCACAAAGGACTCAGGAAGAGCAAAAAATAGTTCGATGTGTGCAGGTCGAGCGTGATCCGTGCCGGTGCGGAAGGTTACCCGCCGTGAGGCTTTGGGCACAAGCAACGAAAGTAAAACCACAATACAAAGGAGATTTTGTGACCGACCAATATACGCAGCAAGACCCGACGACGCAGTATCCGCAGCCCCCCTTCGGTGAGCAGAAGATACAGCCCCCCGGCCTCGAGTCCGAGATGAGCCCGAAGCCCGATTATGGGGAAGAGACCTACCGCGGCTCCGGCAGGCTGGAGGGCAAAAAGGCGATCATCACCGGCGGTGACTCGGGGATCGGGCGCGCGGTCGCGCTCGCGTTCGCCCGCGAGGGGGCGGACGTCTTGATCTCCTACCTCGACGAAGAGCACGATGCCGACGAGACGGCGCGCGTCGTCGAGGCGGCGGGAAGGTCAGCCGTGAAGGTCCCCGGCGACATCCGGGACGAGGCGCACTGCCAGGCCATAATCCAGAAGGCCGTGGACGAGTTCGGGGGAATCGACGTTCTGGTCAACAACGCCGCCTACCAGATGGTGCAGCCCGGTGGTATCGCAGATATCACGACCGAGCAGTTCGACCGAGTGTTCAAGACCAACATCTACGCCACGTTCTGGTTGTCGAAGGCGGCGATCCCGCACATGCGAGCGGGCGGCTCGATCATCAACACGTGCTCGATCGAGGGTTACCAGCCCATGCCCGGGCTCCTCGACTACGCCTCCACGAAGGGCGCGATCATAACGTTCACCAAGGGGCTCGCGCAGGGGTTGATCTCGCAGGGCCTCCGGGTCAACTCCGTGGCGCCGGGACCGGTGTGGACGCCGCTGATCCCCGCGACCATGCCCGCCGAGCAGGTCTCGCAGTTCGGCCAATCCGAGTCCCCGATGGGTCGCCCCGCGCAGCCCGCCGAGCTGGCGCCGCCGTACGTTTTCCTCGCCTCCCAGGAGTCGAGCTACATAAGCGGCGAGACCATCGGCGTCACCGGCGGCTCGCCGCTACCTTAGCAACCGAACGCGGGACCCAAGAAGCGTGCCCTGAAACCTACGGGAGCGGCCACACCCACTACGCCACCGCGACGTCCTGCCCTCGCTGGTCCTGGTGGCGTGCGAGTACGCGACCATAGCGGCTAGACCTCACCGTAAATGTGCGCACCTCGTGGAGGTCGTGAGGATGGCAAAAAATGTAGCGCTACGTTATGGAGCGCTGCTATCGTGTAGCCATGCTGGTGTCACGTTCGCGGCTTGTCCGGGATCTCCGAGGGCTCGGCCTGGAGCCGGGCGGCGTGGCGATGGTCCACTGCCGGATGTCCTCCCTCGGTCACGTGGCAGGCGGCGCGGAGACCGTCGTGCGTGCCCTGCTCGACGCTTCGGGGCCCGGCGGGACGATCATGTCCTACACCGGCTGGCAAGACGAGCCGCCAGATGACCTCGGCGATCTGGACGAGGAGTCCAGACGGGTCTACCTTGAAGAGCACCCACCGTATGATCCGTGCGTCGCGCTCGCCCGCCGCGATCACGGGCGCATCCCGGAGGCCCTGAGAACCTGGCCGGGGGCACGCCACAGTGGACACCCGGAAGCGGGCGTGGCGGCCGTCGGCCCTCTCGCCGACGCGCTTACCGCCGGACATCCTTACGATGACGCCTACGGCGCCGACACGCCTTACGCCCGGCTGGTCGAGCTCGGCGGCCGGGTGGCGATGCTAGGGGCGCCACTGGACACCGTGACGCTCGTGCACCACGCGGAGGCCGTGGCAAAGGTGCCCGGCAAGCGCCGCGTGAGCTACGGCTCACCCGTGATCGTAGGAAACCCCGGCGAGCGCGTCTGGAGGACCTTCTCGGACATCGACACCTCCGAAGGTGCCCTGCCCTACGAACGCGTCCTCGGCGAGGAGGACTACATCGAGCACATCACGCGTTCCGCGCTCTCGGCCGGAGCCGGAAGGAGCGGGCGGGTCGGAGAGGCCACGGCATACCTGTTCGACGCGCGGGGGCTGGTCGAGCATGCGGTCGGTTGGATCGAGCGGAACTTCGCCTCCGGCGACCTCGACAGGCGGTAAGGAACGACGAAAATCTCGCCCCCCTGGTGTAAAGGCTCTCCGGGAACCTCCGGTGGCCCCCAATTAGCCCGGGACCGGAGGGAAGGGGTCGGAGGCGGTCTTTTTCGTGCCGTAGGCGCCGTCGGCCGCGATGCCGGCCGCCAGTAGAACGAGGGCGGCGCGTCCTGCTGGCCGGTCGGCGTTGTCCACGGAAGGGACGCCCAGGTCGTTGTACTGCTGGATTTGGCTGCGTCCGTCGCCGGAAGACTCGGCACCGACGACACGGACGCGCGCGCCCTGCCAGACCCGAAACATCGCCGTCTCGGCGGAGGAGAGAACGTTGAGGATCTCCCCGGAGGCCCCCTCGGGCGGAGGGTCTCCACCACCCAGGAACACGACGGCATCTGGCTCCGCGGATAAAACGTCCCCGGTCGAGCCGTATGGGCCGAGAATCCTGGCGGCCTCCTCGGCGTACTGCTCCTCCGGGGTAGAGGAGTCGGAGGTCGTGAGCTTCGGTGGGTCGAGCTTGGTCACGGAGGTCAGGCTGGCGCCAGAGAGGGCGAGGGCGTTCTGAAGGGCTTCGGCGGTCCCTTCGTCGGCATACGGGCCGAGGACGAGGGCGACGTTCGTGCCTTCGAGACGGCCGGAGATCACCGCCTCCGAGACCCCCGCGAGCATCGCGTCATCCTCGTTCGCGCGCTCCTCCAGGGTGTCTATTCGTTCGTCCTTCTCGGCGATTCGCGCCCTCTGACCGTCGAGATCGGCCCGGATATCCGAAACTTGCGCTCCGAGCTGCTCGTCGAGGACCCCGTTGTCGGCCATCGCTATACCGAGAAGCACCCCGATGGCGAGCGCGAGGAAGACGGAGATCAGGGAGACGACGTGGTAGCGAAGGTCGGGCAAGCCTTCGGGGTCCCCGCCCTAGATGCCCAGGAGGAGCCTGAGCTTGAGCGCGAGGAGGCGGAAGATGTCCGCGACCACCTGCGAGCTCGCGGCGACCGCCGAGACGGCGAAGAGACCGGCCGCGACAAGCCCCACGAGATGAGCCACCGACAGCCGCGTCGGGTAGAGCTTCGAGACGCCCTTCGCGTCGACGAGCTTCGGGCCAACCTTCAGGCGCGTCAGAAAGGTCGAGGAAGCTCCCTTGCGGCCCTTGTCCAGAAACTCCGTAAGACCGACGTGCGTACCGACCGCCACTATGAGCTCCGCCCCGCACTGCTCGGCGAGCAGAATCGCGACGTCCTCCGAGAGCCCCGGCGCGGGCAGCACCCCCGCTCCTTCGATGCCCGCCTCGCGGACGCGCGCGAGGCCAGGCGCCTCACCGCCGGCGTAGCCGTGTACGAGGACGTGATCCGCGGTTCTCAGAGCCCGCGCGGAGACCGAATCCATGTCCCCGAAGACGAGGTTGGGACGGCGACCCGTCTCCAGCAGGGCATCCGCGCCCCCGTCTACGGCGACGACGAACGGCTTCACGTCGCGGAGGTACGGGCCCAGGGTGGCGAGGTCTTCGCGGTAGTCGTAGCCGCGCACTACCACGAGGACGTGGCGGCCCCGGATGCGGCGGGAGATCTCCTGCGGAACGTCCAGGGTCGTAAACAGAAGCTCTTTCTCCCGGCGCATAAACTCGACGGTGTTCCGGGCGAAGCTCTCCAGGGCGACCCCGACGGCCTCCCGGCTCTCCCTGAGGCGGCGCTCGGCCCCCTCGAAGCCGAGGTGCTCACCGGCGGCAAGGAGGACGCCGTCCCGATACACGCCGTCGCCGACCACCACGATCTCATCCCCCGTGCGCACGCGCTCGAAGATAGCCTCACCGACGCCGTCGACGATGTGGACCCCTGCGCGCGCCAGGATCACGGGCCCCAGGTTTGGGTAGGTGCCGGTCGTCGAACGCCTCGCGTTCACCACCGCCCCGACCCCGCTCTCCACCAGCGTCTCCGCCGTTACCCGGTCGAGGTTCTCGTGGTCGATTATCGGGATCGACGACGCGTCGAGGCGACGCACGATCTCCTTCGTCTTTCGCCCTAGTACGGCTCGCCCGAGTAGCCGAAACTCCTCACCGCCCCCGCTCCCCCGCACGATCCTAGAAAGTCGCGTCACCGGCTCCCGTCCGCGCCCTGGCCCACGAGAAGCTCCCGGGCATGCGCCAGGGAGGCCTCGTCCACGCGACCGGAGAGCATCCGGGCGAGCTCGCGGCGACGCTCCTCGTCCTCGACCTTGCGGATTTGGGTCGTCGTCCGCCCGTCGGTCTCGGCCTTCTGAACCACGACGTGCGAGGTTGCTTCGGAGGCGATCTGGGGCAGGTGCGTGATCGTGAGGACCTGGTTGCGCGCCCCGAGCTCGCGCAGCTTGTGGCCCACCGCCGTCGCCGTCTCCCCGCCTATCCCGGCGTCCACCTCGTCGAAGACGTACGTAGCCCCCGGCTCGACCCGCCCCTGCGCGAGCCGGATCGCGAGCATAACCCGGCTAAGCTCGCCCCCCGATGCGTACTTCCTCACCGGCAGTTCCGGCTCCCCGGGGTTCGTCCGGATCATAAACTCCGCCCGCTGCCTCCCCCCGGGCCCCAGCGCAACCGGCAAGAGCTCCGCCCGGAACGTCGTGCCCCCGAGGTTGAGATCCCCGAGATTATCCTGGACCTTGCGGGAGAGCTCCTCGGCGGCCCGCCCCCTCCCGGTGGAAAGGGTTTCCGCGATCCCCTCCAGCTCGGCCTCGCCGCGGGAGATCCGAGCCTCCAACCCAGCTGTCTCCTCCTCGAAGTTCTCGAGACGCAAGAGGCGCGCGCGAGCTTCCTCCAGGTACGACTCCACGTCGGGGCCGTACTTACGCTCCAGAGCCCTCAAGACCTGCAACCGGTCCTCGACGACCTCCAGACGGTTCGGGTCGGCCTCGAGGTCGTTCAGGTAGGATGCGAGCTCGTAGGCCACATCCTCCAACTCGGCCGAGAGACCCGCGATGCGCCCTTCGAGCCCAAGAAGTTTCTCGTCGTAGCGCGCCGCCCGCTCCAGCTCGGACCCGGCGCGAGCCACCGCATCCGCCGCGCCCCCGCCTTCCCCCGACAGGGCCGCGCTCGCGGCTGCAGCCGCGGCGAGAAGGTCCGTCACGTTCCTCAGACGGTCCCGCTCGCGCGTCAGCTCCGTGACCTCCGCCTCGCCGCCGTGCCCGGCCTCCTCGAGCTCCGCGACCTGATAGCGGAGAAACTCGACCTCGCGCACGCGCGCCTCGGATGAGCTCAGAAGCTCCGCAAGCTCTCTGCGGTCCCCCTCGACCTTCGCCCACAACCCGGCCAGATCACCTTTCGCTCGTAGCGCGTCAGCGTCCAGAAAATCGTCGAGGATGTTCGTCTGCGCGGCGGGCTCGACGAGCCGCGCCTGGTCCCTCTGCCCATGATACGAGACGAGCCTCACGCCCAGAGAAGACAGCGCCTTTACCGGAACGGAGACGCCACCGATAAAGCAGCGGGAACGTCCCTCCCGCGTGAGCGTGCGACGCAGGACGAGCCCGTCACCGGCATCTATCTCCTCGGCAAGGTCGCCAAGAGATTCCGACAGCATCTTCTCGGCTACCCCGTCAGGCAGGAAAAACGTACCCTCGATCGTCGCCCTGTCCGCCCCGGCCCGGACGGCTTCGGCACGGGCGCGTCCCCCGAGGAGCATCTGTAACGAGGTAGCGAGCAGGGTCTTTCCAGCGCCCGTTTCGCCGGTTATGGCGTTCAGGCCGGGTGCCAGCTCCAGGGTAGCCTCCTCTATGAGGGCCACGTTTTGGACGGAGATCTCCGCGAGCACCTAGGGATATCCTCCTTACAAGAACGTCCTCCGAACGGCACGCCACCACGTCCATTCGTCGGTCCTGCCTATTCTAACCCGTTCCTCGGAGAGGCTTAGGCTCACGCGCCCGCCCTCCGGTATCTCGACGGGGTCGCCGCCGTCCACCGAGAGGAGCGCGGGCCGCTCCGTCACCTTGAGCTCGACCACCTGGTCCTCGCCCAGGACCAGCGGGCGGCTGATAAGAGAATGCGGGGCGATGGGTACGAGAACGTAGCACGGTACGTCCCCCGAGATCAGCGGCCCCCCGGCCGAGAGCGCGTACGCGGTAGATCCCAGAGGCGTAGCCGCGACGAGGCCGTCGCACTGATAAGAGACGAGGTCTTCCCCGGCGACGGAAACCTCGACCGAGGCGATCTGGTGGGGCAGCTTCTTCAACAGGACGGCATCGTTGATGGCTATACGCGGCTCGTCCTCCCCGCAGATGCGCGCCTCGAGCATCCGGTACTCCTGCACGTGCAGGCCGCCGTTCAGGATCTTCTCGACCCCCGACTCGATCTCCTCCGGCCGCATCCCGCTCATGAAACCGACCCGCCCGAGGTTCACCCCCACGAGAATCCGCCCCCGATACATCTTCGAGGCCCGCAGCATCGTCCCGTCCCCGCCGAGCACGAAGACGAGGTCCAGATCCTCCACGCTCCCGTTCGGCTCGATCTCCCCCGTCGGCCCGCTGAAACGCTCCACCTCGACCCCCCGGGCATCCAGCACCTCCGCGAGCCTCTCCGAGTACCCCTCGCTCACCCTCGGGTTCGCCACCACCCCGACGCGCCGGATCTTCAAGCTTCCTCCACCACCGCGAGCATCTCTTCCTCCGCCAGGGTCACCGCAGAGCCTCTCGACAAATGGATGGGATACTCCCGGTTTCCAGACTTGCGCCCCACGATCGGCGAGCGCGTAATCCCCACGGCGCCGAATCCCAAAGGCGCGAACGACTCCGCCACGGATCGTATCGCCGCCGCCCTCGCCGCCGGCTCCCGTACGATCCCCCCGCGCGACACGTGCTCCGGCCCTGCCTCGAACTGCGGCTTCACCAGAAGAACGGCCTCCCGTAGCCCGGGCGTCGTCCGACAGATCTTCTCCAGAGCAACGAAAAGCGAGATAAACGACAGGTCCGCGACGAGCAAGTCGGACTCGAACGGCAGATTCTCACCGGAGAGATACCGCACGTTCGTCCGCTCCATCAGGGAGACGCGCGGGTCGTTGCGCAGCCGCCAGGCGAATTGGCCGTAACCGACGTCGACCGAGAGGACGCGCCCCGCCCCCCTCCCGAGCAGCACGTCCGTAAAACCGCCCGTCGAGGCCCCAGCATCGAGGCAGTCGCGCCCCTCCACGGGGATACCGAATGCATCGAGGGCGTGATCCAGCTTCTCCCCGGCCCGCGAGACGAAACGGCTCCCGCCCTCCACGGAGAGCTCCGCATCCGACGAAACTTTCTGTCCCGCCTTGCCGGCGACCTCCCCGCCGACCCTGACCTGTCCGGCAAGCACGAGGGCCTGAGCGCGCGTCCGGCTTTCTACGAGCCCCCTCTCGACGAGCAGGGCGTCGAGCCGGGAGCTCCGCGCGGTACCGCGCGAAGCGTTAATGACCGCGGTGCCGGACAAAGAGCGCGAGCTCCCTGAGCCCGGAGACGTCGCCGTCCAGGGTCGCGAGAGCGCCGAGGGCCCTACGAACGGACTCGTCCGCCTCGCGCCTCGCCCCGTCGAGGCCGTAGACGCCGACAAAAGTGGCCTTCCCCTGCTCGGCGTCGCTCCCGGCGCTCTTGCCGAGAACCTCGCGCGTCGAGGTCGCGTCCAGGACATCGTCCACGATCTGAAAGCAAAGCCCGAGCTCCAGCGCGTAGTCCGAGACCGCCTGCTGCCCCGCCTCGTCAGCTCCAGCCAGGATCGCGCCTATCCTGGCGCTGGACTTGATGAGCGCCCCGGTCTTATACGTGTGTATGAGACGCAGCGCCTCGGGGTCGGCCGATCCTCCCACCCCGGTCAGGTCCATGTCCACCACCTGCCCGCCGACCATCCCGTTGACCCCCGTAGAGCCCGCGAGCTCCCGGACGACCGCCAGAATCTGCTCGCAGGTCCCCTTCTGGTGAACCGTGATGAGCGTCAGCGCCTCGCCGAAGAAAGCGTCGCCGGCGAGGATCGCCATGGCCTCGCCGTACTTCTTGTGGGCGGTCGGCCTGCCCCGCCGGAAGTCGTCGTCGTCCATCGCCGGCAGGTCGTCGTGGATCAGGGAGTACGTGTGTATGAGCTCGATGGCCGCGGCG
>JADDPY010000039.1:23023-39918 GCA_016781635.1 Rubrobacter sp. | reverse complement strand
CATGCACAGCGTCGGCCTGACCCGTTTGCCCCCGCCGAGCATGGAGTAGCGCATCGCCTCGACGAGCCTCTGCAGGAGGGGTTCCTCCGAGAAGCGCAGGGTCTCGAGATATCTCTCGAAGGCAACCCTATGACCCTCCCAGGGAGATGTCCCCACCGAAAGCGCGTCAGGCGCCCTGCGCTCATCCAATGTTGGCCCGCCGCTTCTCGCGGTCTTCGCCGCCACCCTCCGCCGCGCCGTTCTCCGGCTCGGGCGGCCTCGCGCCCCGCAGGACGCCGCCGACAAACTGGGGCGCCTCATCACTCGAAAAGCCCTTCGCGAGCTCCATCCCCTCGTTCACGGCAACCTCGGGCGGCACGTCCTCGACGTACGTCATCTCGTAGAGGGCGAGGCGCAGGATGTTCCTGTCAATAGCGCTCATCCGCTCTACCGTCCAGCCGACGGCAGCATCCCCGATGCGGGCATCGAGCTCCTCCTTGTGCCCCTCGACGCCCCGCACGAGCCCGGCCATATAAACGTCCACCTCGCCCCGGTAGGAGCGCCACCTGTTCAGGATATCCTCCACGGGACGACCCGTGACGTCGCTCTGGTACAGCACGATAAAAGCGTTCTTACGCGACGTGCGTCGGCTCAAGCCTCTTATCTCCCCCTAGACTCTTGTCAGGTACTCTTTGGTGCGCGTGTCCACCCGCACCCTATCGCCGATGTTCACGAACAGCGGCACCTGCACCACAAGCCCGGTCTCCAGCGTCGCGGGCTTCGTCCCGCCTTGCGCCGTATCCCCCTTGAGTCCGGGGTCCGTCTGCGTCACCTCGAGGTCCACGTGGGCCGGGGGCTCGATACCGATAACCTCGCCGTCCGCGCTCAAAACCTTCACCTCGCTGTTGGGCACGATAAACCCCGCCGTATCACCGAGGACCTCGGCCGGCACCGCGAACTGCTCGTACGTGCCGGAATCCATGAAGTTGTGCAGATCCCCGTCCGCGTACAGATACGTCATCGCCCGCGTCTCCGTTCTCACCGGCTCGAACTTCTCACCGGCCCGAAAGGTCTTCTCGATGATCGCCCCGGTGTCGATGTTCTTGAGACGCGTCCTCACGAACGCCCCGCCCTTGCCGGGCTTGACGTGCTGAAAGAACAGGATCGCAAAGCGCTTGCCGTCCGACCGGAAGGCCGCGCCATTTCTAAACTGACTCGTCGAAATCATGAATGCAAATACTCCCGATGCCTTACTCCAAAAACGCCGCGCTAGTATCGCACATATCCTCCCGCGCTCCCGGCGACCGGAACAGAGACAGATTCAAGCGAACACTCAAACACCCAAGGCGGGCCCCACCCAAACCGCGAGCCCGCCGCGAAGCCCGAAGACGCAAGATCTCAAACCCCATCCGCCTGTTACACGTTGCGAGCACGGGAACCCCGATGCGAGCCAACTGTACCCACGGCCTCCCGTCGCACGGCTTTAGCCCCGACGTTGCTCCAACACGTAGCGGGTAGCCGCGACGTAGCCCCACTCCCTCATCCCGGCGA
Source organism: Rubrobacter sp. (assembly GCA_016781635.1). Taxonomy (GTDB): domain Bacteria; phylum Actinomycetota; class Rubrobacteria; order Rubrobacterales; family Rubrobacteraceae; genus Rubrobacter_F. Next base: position 38,388 of record JADDPY010000039.1, on the reverse strand, counting down.
CCACCGCGCTCACCGCCGGCGTGACGACGGAGTGCCGGCGCCAGGTCTCCCGGGCATGCACGTTCGACAGGTGAACCTCGACCTTCGGTACGGGCACCGTCTCGAGCGCATCGTGAAGGGCATAAGCGTAGTGCGTCCACGCGCCGGGGTTTATGAGAAGCCCATCTCCTTTGGCAGCCTCCCGTATAAACCCGACCATCTCCCCCTCGTAATCCGTCTGCCTGAACTCGAAGTTCACCCCCGGAAATTCGCTCCGCAGCAGAATCTCGATGTCGTCGAGGGTAAGTGTTCCGTAGACCTCGGGGCGCCGCTTGCCGAGGGTGCCGAGGTTCACGCCGTTGAGGACAAAGACCGTAGGGCTGGGATCAGCGTTCAAGGATGGAGCCTATCGCCGAGCGTGCTTCGGCCGCGGTCACGGGAACGCCGTGAACGGGGTTTCCGATCTCTTCGAGAAGAACGAAACGGTACCGTCCCTCTTCGTCGGAGCTCCGTCGCTTCTTGTCGCGTCCCATCGCGCCGAGCACGGCTTCGACGTCGGTAGCGGGGGCGGTCAGCGGGAGGCCTGCCTCGCGAAGGAGGTCCCGGTGAGCCCCAATAAGGTCAGAGCCGAGCTTATCTTTCGAGAGTCGGGCGGCGGCGAGCATACCGACGGCCACGGCCTCCCCGTGCGGGAGATCGTAGCCCGCCGCGGCCTCCAACCCGTGGGCCACCGTGTGACCATAGTTCAGCACGGCGCGCAGACCCGCCTCCCTCTCGTCCTCCGTAACCACCGCGGCCTTGTAGCGGACGGAGTCGAGGATCAAGGCCCCCAGGGCCTCGGCGTCACGATCCCTGGCCGCGCCGAGGTACTTGCCGAGGTCGTCGAAGAAAGAGCCGCCCGAAAGGATACCCATCTTCACGACCTCGGCGAGCCCCTGGGAGAGCTCACGGTCGGGGAGCGTGACTAGCCAGTCCAGGTTCGCGGCGACAAGCTGGGGCTGAAGAAAGGCCCCGACGAGGTTCTTCCCCTCCGGAAGATCCAATCCGACCTTGCCGCCCACGGAGCTATCCACCATCGCCAGCAGGGAGGTCGGCAGTTGAACGAGGTTTATCCCACGCATGTAGCTGCTCGCCACGAAGCCCCCGAGGTCCCCGACCACACCGCCACCGAGGGCGAAGAGCGTGCCGTCACGCGGGAGCCCGGCCGCGGCGAGGCGGCGCAGTACCATCTCGTATACGGCGAGGCTCTTGGAGACCTCACCCGCCGGGACCGTGACGACCTCCGAGATCTCCCAGCCCGCCTCCACGAGCGCGCCGGAGACGGCATCGGCGTGGAGCGGCCCGACGGAAGAGTCCGTAAGTATGGCCGCGGTCCCCGGTGGCAACGCCCCGGAAACGGCGGCGAGGTCGAGGGAGGGCGCGACGCACACCTCGTAGGGCGCCGCGGAGCCCGTATCGACCGTTACGCTTCCCGCGAGCATCGTCAGGCCGCCTTGAGCCACTCGACGATCTCGTCGGCAACGCGCCGGGGTGGCCGCCCGCCGGGTTTCGTGTGCAAGGAAGCGACCTCCATGTAGTGAGGGAGGCGCTCGGCGTAGCGGCGGGAGAAGTCCTCGAAGCTCGTGCCCTTCAGGGGCCGGGCCGGCCCACGCGTCCTGCGATAAAGAATAGCGGCGTCCTCCCGCAAGAATACCGTTGGAACCCGTTGTAGAAGGCTGCGGTTGCGCGGGTCGATCACGATGCCGCCGCCGCAGGAGACTACCCTCTCCTGCGGACCTTCGAGAGCGTATACGAGCTCCTGGCGCTCCAGCTCGCGGAAGTGACGCTCGCCGGACTCGGCAAAGATCTCGGGTATGGAGAGCCCCTCTCGCTCGACAATCGCCGCGTCGAGGTCGAGGAGCTCCCACTTCAGCTCTACCGCGAGGGCGCTTCCGACCGTGCTCTTCCCACTGCCCATGTAGCCGACCAAGGCGATCGGTCCCCGCATGCGTCTATGCGCCGTTCACGGCGGTTTTGGAGCGAACCTCTTCGCGGAGGCGAGTGGTGTAGGCATCGTAGGCGGCGCGCAGGTCGGTCATGTTGTCCCCACCGAACTTCTCCAGGAGGGCATCGGCCAGCACGATAGCAACCATCGACTCACCGACCACAGCGGCGGCCATTACGGCGCAGGAGTCGGCCCTCTCGCGGAACGCGCGGGCGGGCTCGTAGGTCGAGACATCGACCGTACGAAGCGCCTTGGCGATCGTCGAGATCGGCTTCATCGCGGCCGAGACGACGATCGGCTCGCCGTTGGTCATCCCGCCCTCGAAGCCGCCGGCGCGGTTCGAAGAGCGCACCAGCTCGCCGTTTTCCAGCAGGATCTCGTCCTGAACCTCGCTGGAGCGCCGGCTCGCCACCCCGAACCCCATGCCGACCTCCACACCCTTCATGGCGTTGATGGACATGACCGCGTGGGCGAGCCTGGCGTCGAGCTTGTCGCGCCAATCCACGTAGGAGCCGAGGCCCGGCGGCACGCCTTCGGCGACGACTACAAACTCACCGCCCAGGGCGTCACGGGCGTAGCGGGCCGCGTCGATCTCGGCCTTCATCTTCTCGGTAACCTCGGGGTCCGGGCAGCGGACCTCGGACTCGTCGGCCTTCCCGGCATCGAGGGCGGCCCGCTCCTTGTCCATCGCGACCTGCCCTATCCGGTAAACCGCGCTCTCGATCCTGACGCCGAACTCGGCGAGGAGCTTGCGCGCGATGCCGCCAGCGGCGACGCGCGCGGTCGTCTCGCGGGCGCTGGAGCGCTCCAGGACGTTTCTCAAATCGTCGAAGTCGTACTTCTGCATCCCCGCGAGGTCAGCGTGGCCGGGCCTGGGGAGCGTGACCTTTTTGGGTTCTTTCTCGGGAGGCTCCGGGCTCATCCGGTCCTCCCAGTTGGCGTAGTCCTTGTTCCGCACGAGCATGGCTATGGGAGAGCCCAAGGCGTACCCGTGGCGCACCCCGCCGAGAAACTCGATCTCGTCCTTCTCTATCTTCTGCCGGCCGCCCCGGCCGTATCCCTTCTGCCTGCGGGCGAGGTCCCGGTTCACGTCCTCCGCGACCAGACCGAGGCCCGCCGGCACTCCATGTACCAACGCGACTTCGCCGGGACCATGCGACTCCCCCGCCGTGGAAAAATCGAACCTCATCTAACCCGCACACTTCCTTTCCGAAGAATCTTTAGAACGAAAGAGCCAACCTATTCGTCGATCATCTAACTAATATAAACCAGCAACCCCCACCCGAACACCCCATACGAGCGTCGATGCCGCCCGATACTCCGACGACCATCTCCAAAAGCCCACTTGCCCATCGAACAGGGCGCCTTACCGGCGCAATCCACCGCCGCTATCGAAGAGGTTCCCATTACCGTCACCGTCACCATACTGGCCGCCGCCGGAGCCGGAGCCGCTACCGGAGCCGTTGCCATCCCCGGAACCGTTGCCTGAGCCACCTCCGTTCCCCCTGTTGCCGGAGCCGCCCCCATTGCTCCCGCTGCCACCCTCGTTGTTAGAGCCACTACCGGAGCCAACCCCGTTGCCGCTCCCATCGTCGAGGCCGGGGTCCCCGGGCGAGGTCTGATCTAGAAAATCGTCTCCCCCGCTTCCCCCATACTGATCGCTGTCGGCACCAGAGCCGTCTCCCGAACCCGATCCAGAGCCGTCGGAACCACCGGAGCCCGTACCATCGTCACCACCCGAGCCCGTCCCGCTCCCGGTACCGTCATCGCCACCCGAGCCCCTCCCACTCCCAGAACCGTCATCAATGCCACCTGAGTCCGTACCGTTCCCGGTATCCTCGGCGCCGGTATCATCGGTACCGCCCGTGTCTTCTCCTGCGGCATCATCTTCCGCATCGGCCGTGGGGAAGAGTTCGCGGAACGGGTCCTTGCTCTCGTAGACGTCGATGGATTCGTTGTCGCGGTTCTCCACGCCGGGCGCAGGGGTCTCGGCCGAGCCGCCCCCAGCGTCCGGCGCCTGAACGACGGAGGGTTGGGCGGCCTGTCGGGCGACGCGCTCCTCCTCGCCAGGGTCTCCGATGACGACGCCCGCGAGAAGCCAGGCGAAGATGATCAGCGCTAGCGCCGCAAGCACGGGTGGTAGCACCTTGTTGTCCCGAAACAGCCCGTCGCGTAGCCTGACGGCGGCTTCCGCGACACGGGTGCCGGGACCGCGGGGCTCCGGCTCCATAAGCTGGAGACGCCGGACCACCTTATGCCCCCCCGGCAGCCGTCGTGCCGCCCTGCGCCGCCGTCGTACCGCCAGTGGGCCCTCCAGGGGCCGCAGGCGCCGCGGGGCTCGTTGAGCCGCTCGCAGGCTGCACGTACGTCTCCGCCACGATCTCGACCGTCAGGATCTCCTCCGTCCCCGACACCGCCGTGCTGCCCCCCTCTTCCTCGAGCTCCTCGAAGGTGACCTCGTTGACCGTCACGAGACGGCTCAAGTTTTTAAGCCGGAACAAAAAATCCTGCATCTCAAGGTATGTCCCTTCAAAAGACATTGTAATCGGTATGCGCGAAAAGTCACCAGATGCCGGTGCGGCGGTCGCCCCACCCGCGGCGCCTGCGGCACCGGGGTCGGAGGGCGTGATCGTAAGCTGGGTCGCGCCTGCCCCTTCGGCGATCTGCTCGATCTGGACGAGGAGGGTTGGGATCTCGTCCTGTTCGGGGAGGCGTTTGGAGTACTCGAGGATGTTCCGCTCGATCCGCGGGGCGTCACGCCGGATGTTCTCGAGCTCGGCGACGCTCTGCTCGAGCTGTGCTCGTTGCTGCTCCTTCTGGGTCCGCTCGTCGTAGGCGCCGAGGTACTGCTGGCGTAGGGGGCTGAAGAGCAAGAAGTAGTAGCCGACCGCGAGGAGGATCAGGATGAGGATCCCGAGGATCAGGATGTTGCGGTCTCTACTGTCCATATTGGTACTCCACCTCCGAGACGTTGCTGCCGGTGCGGCTCGCCTGCTGGTCCTCCAGCGGCGCCCCGGTGTCGTCTTCGCCCTCGTCCGGCTGGCCGTCCTCCAGGCGCACCTCGTTGCCGTCGTCCCCGACCCGGGTGACGAGCTCGGCGGAGACCTCGAAGGTGATCGCCTCGCTCGCGAAGGTCTCGCGGTCGAGTTCGGCGGTGGTGAGCTGCGTATTCGCCAGAAAGCGCAAGTTGTTCATCCTCACCATGAAGTCGGAGACGTTCTGGTACTCGGGCTCCGCGACGCCAGTGAACGTGATAGTCCCCGGTGGTTCGAGGGCCTGCACCGTCGGCGGTTCGACCGGGGGCGTCTGGATGTTGACCGGCGTAGCCTGCCCCACGAAGCTGTCCAGAGCCGTCGAGTCCGGGATCACGAACGCGAGCCCCTGCAGAAACTCGTCCCAGGGGAACCGCGTCCGGTATATGCCGTCGGCGATGGGCTTCTTCGCGTCGAGCCGGGCCTGCAGGTCCGCGTAGGGCGAGAGCTCCTGGATGCGCGCCTGCTGCTGGGCGATGTCCTGATCGACCGCGGCGATCCTGTCCTGCTCGCTGCCAAAGCGGACGAAGTAGAAGAGGTACAGCCCGATCATCAACATCACCAGCAGCGCGCCGAGGATGAGCAAGGCACCGAGGATGCTTCCCCTCGACGCCGAGGGTAGACTCGGACGACGGCCGCGCCGCTCGTCGGGCGGTAGAAGGTTGATCCGCCTCACGGCGCGACCTTATGCAGGCGTGGGATCACGCCTCCTCCAGCGCGAGCCCCATGGAGACTGCCAGGACGGGTTCCATCACGCGAAGCTGCTCGTCCGGTACGTTCGACTTATTCCCCGCGAGTTTCTGTAACGGCATGCCCCGCCGCGTCGGGATACCGAGCAGCTCCCCGAGGTAGGCGTCGAGTCCGTTCACCAGTGCGCCCTCGCCCGAGACGAAGATCTGCGCCACCTCCCGCGAGCCGGGCTGCGAGTAGTGATACTCGATGGAGCGCTGCACGTCCTCGGCCAGCGCCTGGACCGCATCTTCGAGGCCCCGCCTCACGTCGTACATCAGCGCCGGGTCGAATTCGTCGTCCTCTTTCCCAAGGCTCACGCCCTCGCCGTCCGCCATCTCCGGCCCGATCCTCACCCTCGGGTTCATAAGCAGGCGCTCGGCTTCTTCCTCGGGGACGTCCGCGACCTCGGAGACGACCTGGGCGAGATAGCCCGAGCCGCCCGGGATAAAGCGCGTCAGCGTCGGGGCGCCCCCCTGCGCGACGACGAGGTTCGTTATCTCCGTGGACACGTCGAGTAACAGGATCGCCCCCTCATCGTCGAAGAGAGCGTTGGGCAGCGTCGAGCGGACGAGGGAGAGCGCCTTCACGTCCACCCCCTGCGGCCGGATACCGGCCGCCCTCATCACCGATGCGTAACGCCCGATCATGTCCTTCTGGGCGGCGACGATCAATATCCGGTCGAGGTCCGACCCCTCCCCCGCCGGCCCGAGCACCACGTAATCGAGGATGGCCTCGTCGATCGGCATCGGGATGTGGTCCTGCGCCTCGAAGTTTATGGCCCCCTTGAGGTCGTTCGGGCTCATCCTCGGGAAGTCCAGAAGGCGCACGACGACCTTCTGGTTCGCGACCCCCAGGTAGGCGTTCTTCCCCTTGAACGAGTGCGAGCTCCAGAACTCCTTGAGCTCGCCGGCGAGCAGGTCGTGGTCGGCGACCTCACCGTCGGCGACCGCTCCCGCGGGGAGCTTCCGATAACCCACGTGCTGGAGCGTGTAGCCGCCCGCGGACTGCGAAATCTGCACGGCTTTTATCGCCCCGCGGTCTATGTCCAAACCCACGGCTTGCGACCTGAAACGTCCCATTCGTCTACACCTCCCCGATCATGGCCACAAACAGCTCGCTGTAAGTGCCCCAGATCTGGGGCCCAACAAAAGACACCAGAACCCCCGCTACGGCGAGGAACACCCCGAAAGGCAGTGCGGTACGGCGCTGCATCCGCCCCGTCGCCATGAGAACCCCCGCGATGATCGCCCCGAGGGCCGCCCCGAGAAAGACGGCGAGCAGAGCGTAAAGCCCTAGAAATGCCCCGAGCATCCCCCCCATCTTCACGTCCCCCATCCCCATCCCGCCGGGACGAGCGATCGCGAGCGCAAAGAGCGCCCCCGCCACCCCGACGGTCGAGATGAGGTAGACCCACCATCGCGAGGGCTCCAGGGCCACCGAGAGCACGAGCCCCACCACCGTCGCCGGAAAGACGATCGCGTTGGGCAACAGCCTGTACTCGAGATCCGTCCCGGCCAGCGCGACGAGCACCCCTATAAGGATGAGCGCCGAGACGAGCTCCAGCGAGAGCCCGTACCGGTAAGCCGCGATCCCGAACAGGAGCCCGGTGAGGCCCTCCACGAGCGGATAGCGAGGCGAGATGCGCGCCCCGCAATTACGGCACTTCCCCCGGAGCAGCAGGTACGAGAGCAGCGGCACGTTGTCGAAGCTCTTGATGGGGGCCTCACAGTGCGGGCACCGGGAGCTCGGCCACACTATGGATTGACGCAAAGGAACCCTGTGAATCACGACGTTCAAGAAGCTCCCGACGACCAGCCCGAAGAGCACGGCGACGACGAGGATCACGCCTCGCCCTCCACCGAACCGAGCGGCCCGACCTCTACATCCTCCTCCACAACCGCCCTGCGCCCCACGCTCGCGTTCTGCCCGATTACGGCCCGCACCCCAACCCGCGCCGCCGGCCCGACGACCGAACCCGCCGAAAGCCAAGCCCCGGCCCCGACCATCGCGTCGCGGTCGATCACGGACCTCGGCCCGACGTAGCAGTGGCTCCCGACGAACACATCGGGGTGCAGCACCGCACCCGCCGCCACGACGGTACCGTCCCCAAGCCTCGACTCCGACGAGACATAAGCCATGGGGTGGATAGCCGTGAGGAAGCTCGCCCCCAACGCACGCACCGAGTTCGCGATCCTGAGCCGCGCCCTGTTGTCCGTAACGGCAACAATCACGTGCACCTCCTCGATGGAAAGCATGCTCTTCAACATGCTCACGTCCCCAAGCACCGGGAAACCCCTAACCTGAGCCGGAAGCGCAGCGTGAGCGTCGTCGTAGAACCCAAGCACGAGAGACTCAAAGCCCGACGCTATCAGCACATCGAGCGCCAAACGACCGTAACCACCGGCCCCAATGATGGCTACCCTGACGCCGTCCTCGAGGCCAATTTCTTGTACCTGAACTTGCGGTTGAGGTATGCCAGTACGTGCTCCAGGCTCGGTTATCTCGCTCTCCTCTCCGACCTGCTTGGGTGGACCATGCGTGGCATTCTAGCATCCAGGCATGCCGCTCGCGCCTATCTCTACATGGTGAGTGCGTACAATAAGGCACCCACTACAAGTAGTGTCCCGTCAGGGCGAAAACGAGCCCTCCAGCCGCCTCCCACGCAAAAAATCGACGGCAGAAAGCACCTTCGAGCCCGGTGTTTGCAGCTCCAGGATCTCCAAAATCCCCTCACCACATGCCACCATGATGCGATCATTTGCAGGTAAAATCGATCCGGGATCCTGGTTACGGACGTTTTTTTCCGAGATTCTGGAGCGGAGCACTTTTACGGGACCAGACCAATCCGGATGGTGGGCACGCGCGCCTATATGTGGTGTGAGGGCGCGGACCAGATCGTGCACGTTCTGCACGTTCTCACCCCACTTTATGACCCTCTCCTCATTCCCGAGTTTAGGCGCGTAGGTGGCCCGTTCGCTATCCTGTTCGATAAGGGTTAGCGAATTTTTTGAAAGTTTAGACATACCCTCTACTACAGCTTTAGCTCCAAGCCTGGCGAGAGTGTCTGTAAGCTCACCCCCGGTCATCTCGGGCGGGATGGGCGTACGGAGTTGCAGGGCGAACGGTCCGGTGTCGAGGCCTGCGTCCATTTGCATAAACGAAACACCGGTCTCCCTCTCCCCCGCCATGATGGTACGCTCGATGGGGGCGGCACCGCGGTATCGGGGAAGGATGGAGGCATGAACGTTCCATGCCCCCAACCGTGCTGCGTAGAGCGTATCGGCACGCAGGATCTGCCCGTAGGCGGCGACTACGAGGGCGTCGTGTGTGGAGATCTCATCGGCTACCTCGCTTATGCGGGCAGGCTGCTTCAGGGGGAGGCCCGCCTCGGTCGCGAGCTCTGCGACAGGGCTCCTGGTTACCTTACGGCCCCGTCCTCGGGGCCGGTCGGGCTGGGAGATCACGAGTCCTACCTCGTGTTCGGAGTCCAATATGCCCCGGAGAACCGTCGCGGCGAAGCCCGGGGTACCGGCGAACGCTAGCTTCATGAAGCGATGCGCCGGGGCTTTTAGCCGCGCGCGAGCTGGCGCTCGCGCATCTCGCGCAGGGCTTGCTTGCGCGATTCGCGGTCGGTGCGGTCCAGGATGAGGACGCCGTCGAGGTGGTCGATCTCGTGCTGGAAGATTCGCGCGAGGAGGCCCTCAGCTTCCACCCGCAGAGGCTCACCCGACGGGTCCTGTCCCGTGACCGTGACCGCCGTCGGCCTCTCGACCTCCATCCTCATTCCGGGTAGAGAGAGACAACCCTCCACGTCCTTCTCGGACTCCTCGGAGCGCTCCTGTATCTTCGGGTTGACGATGACGAACTCCTTCATCTCGCCGCCTTCGTCCTCGTATGCTGCGACGAGGATACGCTTGAGGCGTCCGATCTGGTTGGCCGCAAGCCCGACGCCGTCGTTCTCGCGCATGATCTTCAGCATCTCCTCGGCGAGCTTCCCTAAGGACTCGTCGAACTCCTTGACCGGCGTCGCCCTCGACTTCAACACGGGGTCGCCGAACGTCCTGATCTCATGTGCCATGGTTTAAACCTCCTCGGGGTCCATCTCGATCCGCGCCCGGAGTTTGCCGCCGGTCCCGGCCGCCGACCTCGCGACGATCGCCGCGGCCGACGCCACCTCTGTGCGGACGCGCCCTCTCAAAAGCAGCCGCCACGAGATGCGTCCTCCGTCGGGCCCGGACGGTAGCGGCATGATCTCCGTCGCCTTCACATCCGGCCCAAGGGCCGGCCTCAGCTTTGATTCTACCGCACGTCGCACCTCCCCCTCGGGCCCCGTCAGCGAGATCTCCGCGACGTGGCCGTAGGGCGTATAACCTAGAGCCTGGCGCCCTGGCAGTTCCGTGGCGACAAAGGATTCGTAGTCGCTACGGAGCGCCGCCAAAAGGGCGGGATGCCCCGGCGAGCGTGTCTGAACGAGCAGCCTCTCCCGGCTCGCTTCGGCCGCCCGGTATATCACCCTGAACCCTTTCTCGGTTGAGAGGTACCCGGAGAAAAACGCGTCCGCGTCCGGGATGGCGACCATGTCCCACCCCTCGCGAAGGACCAGCCGGGGCGTACCGACCACGATCCTCGTACCCTCGCTCTCCCGATTCTCGGCCGCAACTAATCCAACCTCTACCCCAAGGGCCTCGGCGAGGGAATCTCGCACCCCCTCGGCGGCAAGCCCTACTGCCCTGAGGCGCTCCGAGCCACAGGCAGGGCATGAGTCGGGGGATTTCTCGCGCCGCCAGCACCCGCTACATACTAAGGCACCCTTCGGTACACCATTGTTCGAAGCGGCGCCAGGATCGGTTTCAGGTTCACTTCGAAGGGCGAGAGGGCGATCGCAGGAGGGACAACACACCACGTGCCCGCAATGCCTGCAAGAGACGCTGGTGGCGAGGCCGCGCCGGTTGACCACGACGCCGACCCTTCCACCCGACCGGACCATCTCGCGACAGCCGTCGATCAGGGATGAGCTCAACGACGCCCCCGTCCCGCGCATGTCCACGACCCCTATAGAAGGCCATCGCACCGGGAGACGAGGGGACAAGCGACGCGCACCGCTCTCCGGCGCGTACAGCCTGAGCGAGGGGGTCGGGGAGAGGAAGATCGCGGCGGCTCCTTCGATCCGGGCTCGTGCCATGGCGAGCTCGCGGGCGTGGACGTGGAGCCCCTTGTGGTCCCGGGACGCCCGGTGGTCCTCGTTCGGCTCGTCGACCACGCAGATGGCACCCAAGGAAGCCAAGGGGACGAGGGCCGCTGTCCGGGTCCCGACGAGTACGTCGACCTCGCCGCTCCGCGCCGCCTCGTACGCCGTGGCGCGTTCTCGCCCCAGGGAGCCGTGGTAGGGGGAGACCGTCAACCCGGCGGGGAGCAGGCGCACGAGATCCCGCACCAGCCAATCGACGCACCCGACGTCAGGCGCGAGCACCAGGATCTGACCGCCGCGCCTGACCGCGAGCCGCGCGATGGCCGCCGCCACCACCGGACCCTCGTCGGTCGAGGTGCGCCACACCCACGACCCTCCCGCCTTCAGTGCCCGCTCTGCCCCCTCACGGTACCCGTCCAGATCCACCCCGGACCCTCGGGTGTAGGAGATCGGGGCCCCGTCCGGTCTTGCTGTGAGCCGGAGCGCGCCGCGCCGCACGAGTTGATTTAAAGGTCCTCGCCCGGCACCGGTCATGCGAAGCAGTTCTCTGGCAGGCAGGCCGCTCGCGTGCTCTTCGAGAGCCCGAAGAAGCTCGCGCTGCCGGGTTGCCCTCTGCGGGGGGCTCGCGTCTTCGTCACCGGAAGCTACGGCCCACTCGACCATCCGTCGTTCCGGATGGACCGGTGAGAGGGAGATCCTGCCTTCGACCTCCGCGGTCCTGGAGGCCGCGGGCCCTAGAGTACGGCGGAGCTCAGTCCTCGTTACCTGGTCTCCGGCTTTCCAGGGCCAGTCCGGGGCGGGGCGGATCACCTCGTAGGCGAGCCTGGTGCCGGGCGGGAGCGCCACCTGAAGGACCGTTGGTAGCGGCTGTGCGGAGGCCATGGAGGCCCAGCCGCAGAGCTTTACCACCCCGGAGGGAAGGGAGAGTGAGCGGACCACGGTCCGGACCTTCTCGAGTGCCCGGCCGTCTGCCGAGCCCCCGAAGCCGACCACGATTCCTACCCGTCCGTAGCCTGAAAGGGGGACCGTCACGGCCGCCCCCACCCGCACCTCACCGGTGAGGTGCCCGGGCACCAGATAATCGAGGGGCGGCAGGGAATGGGACGGGATCAGCAGGCTGACCCTGGCGACCCGTCCCTGTTCCCTATGTGTTGGGCCCCGCCGACGGGCGGAGGTCGTAGTGGGGCCCGTCAACTACAGGCCGGCGGCGCGGCGCAAATCAGCGGCGCGCGAGGTGTCCTCCCAGGTGAAGCCGGGCTCGCTGCGGCCGAAGTGGCCGTAGGCGGCGGTCTGGGCGTAGACGGGTCGACGAAGGTCGAGGTCACGGAGCAGGGCGCCGGGGCGCAGGTCGAAGTGCTCCTCGACGAGCTCGTTGATGGTCGTGCGATCCACGATCTCGGTGCCGAAGGTCTCAACGAGCAGGCTCACCGGATGGGCGACCCCGATCGCGTAGGCGACCTGGATCATGCACCGCTCCGCGAGCCCGGCCGCGACCACGTTCTTGGCAACCCAGCGGACGCCATAGGCCCCGGAGCGGTCGACCTTTGTCGGATCCTTGCCGGAGAAGGCACCGCCGCCGTGCGGGATGGAGCCGCCGTAGGTGTCCACGATGATCTTGCGGCCCGTGAGCCCGGTGTCGCCCTGGGGACCACCGGTCACGAAACGGCCCGTCGGGTTTATGAGGACCTCCGTCCGGCCGCGCTCGAAGAACTCCTCCGGGATGGTCGGGGCGATGACGTACTCCAGGAGATCGTTCTTGATGCGGTCTTCCATCCCGTCCTGGTGCTGGGCGGAGATTAGGACCTTGTCGACGGCGACCGGGCGGGCGCCCTCGTAGCGGACCGTCACCTGGCTCTTGCCGTCCGGCCTGAGGTAGGCGAGGTCACCGGACTTCCTGACCTCGGAGAGCCGACGCGTCAGGGCATGGGCGAGGGTAATGGGGAGGGGCATAAGCTCCTCGGTCTCGCGGCAGGCGTAACCGAACATCATCCCCTGGTCGCCGGCCCCGACCTCGTCGAGCTCGGACTCCGTCATCTCGGACTCGCGGACCTCCAGGGCTTTGTCGACGCCCTGGGCTATGTCCGCGGACTGCGGGTCTATGGAGACGATGACGCCACACGTCTCGGCGTCGAAGCCGAACTTCGCGCGGGTGTAGCCGATCTCGGAGACTTTCTGCCTCACGAGGGTAGGGATGTCGACGTATGTGTCGGTGGTGATCTCGCCGGCCACGACCACGAGCCCGGTCGTCACCAGCGTCTCGCAAGCGACCCGGCTCAGCGGGTCCCTCTCGAGGGCGGCATCGAGTATGGCATCGGAGATCTGGTCGGCTATTTTGTCCGGGTGCCCCTCGGTTACCGACTCTGATGTAAAGAGGTAAGAAGAGGCCATGTTGGCTCCGCCATCCTCTTTCGACGCCCTTAGTACCGTCCTCTCAGCCATCAACCCACCCTTTCCTCGCCTATATTTGCAGCGAGAGTGTCCAGTATGCGACCGGCCACCTCCCGCTTCGACGCCAAGGGCACGAAATCTTCGCCAGACCGACCCACGATGTAAACCTCGTTGTCGTCGGAGCCAAAACCGGTCTCCGCAAGCGAGACATCGTTCCCCACCATAAGGTTCACGCCCTTGCGCGCGAGCTTCTCGCGTGCGTCGGGCACGGGGTTCCCATGCGTCGCCGCGAATCCTACCATAAAGAGCTTCGGGTTCCTTCCGCGAACGGCCTCGAGTATGTCCCCGGTCGCGACGAGCCTGAGATCCAACTCCTTGCGCCCGCCGCGGCGTATTTTTCCTTCGTGGACTTCGGTCGGTGTGAAGTCTGAAACGGCCGCCGCCATCACCAGCGCGTCGACCTCGCGCGCGAGTCGTATCGTCGCCTCTTCCAGCTCCGCATACGTCTCGACCGGGACCCAACGCACCCCCGGCTCGGCCTCTTCGACGTTTGCCGCCACCACCGTTACCTCCGCTCCACGCCGCCAAGCCTCGCGGGCGATGGCGCGTCCCATCTTCCCCGACGAGCGGTTGCTGACTACTCGCACCCGGTCTATGGGCTCCCTCGTCCCACCGGCCGTGATCAAAATCCTCAGCCCGGTGAGCGGCCCATCTATCGCGTTGAGCACGGCGCCCGCTACCTCAGCGGGCGAGGCAACCTCCCCCGCACCGCCCACGATGCGGACGCCGTCCGCGTCGAGCAACGCGATGTTCTCCCGGACCGCCGGATGCGAAGCGGTGCCCTCGTCGATCTCGGGCGCGACGACGGTCGGGCACGTCGCCGAGGCGTAAAAATGGGAGGCCACTCCCTCCATGCCCCGGGCGAGCCGGGCAAGGATACCGGCGGTCGCGGGAGCGAAAACGATGGCTTCCGGAGGGGCGGAGGCCGCTGCAACTACGCGGGCAACGCTTGCAAAAGCAGCCGGACCGACGAAGAGTTCCGTGCGTGGTTCGAGTACGACCTCGACCTCGTGGCCGGCCGAAACGAGCTCCTGGGCGATCCCGGGGGCGCGCAATGCACCCATTCCGGGGCCGACCGCGAGGAGTATCAAGGCGGAGACCGCCGGGTTCTACCTAGGCGGCGCCTTCGCCATCCGGGTCGTCGACACCGTTCTCCAGGGCAGCGGTATCGCCACCGTCCTCCGGGGAATCGACGCTCTCCGGGGAGTCATCGCCATCCTCCGGAGCGTCTTCTCCGGCCATCGGGCCCGTGCCGGGGATTCCGGCGTTTACGCCGAAAGCGTCGCCGCCCGCGGCCCCGACCTGCTGCTCGACCTCTTCGGCGAGCTCCTCCTGAGACTTCTTGAAGCCGACTTGTAGCTTGCCGGTTCGGAGCTCTTCGAAGGCTATGCTCAGGGAGTGCTGGGATCGGGTGTGGACCTGCGGACCCGGGATGCCGAGCGAGTCGTTCAGGCCGAGGGTTGCCGTATACTCGTTGATCTGACGCGCACGTCGCGCCCCCGCGAGGACGAGGCCGTAGCGCGAGTCGACCTTGCCCAGAAGGTTATCTATCTTCAACTCGTTCAGCATGCTAATTGCCTCCTATTATCTCTCTCATCGTCCTGATCATATCTTCTCGCGCCTGTCCACGGTCCCCATTGACCACTTCACGATCGAACTCGCTCATGGCCTCGACCTCACCGAGGGCCGTCGTCATGCGTAGCTCGAGCGCCTCCGTGTCCTCGGTCGCCCTGCCTTCGAGGCGCTTGCGGGTCTCCTCCAAGGATGGCGCACGGACGAAGACCATCACCGCGTCCGGCCGCTTCTCGCGCACCTTGCGCGCGCCCTGCAACTCTATCTCCAGGATAATGGAGTGCCCTTCGACGAGCGCTTCCTCGACCTTCGCCTCAGGCGTCCCGTAAAGGTTACCCGAGTACTCGGCCCATTCGAGGAACTTTTCCTCCTCGATCCAGCGCTCGAACTCCTCCCGCGAGAGGAAGATGTAGTCGCGGCCGTCCACCTC
>JADDPY010000039.1:0-22963 GCA_016781635.1 Rubrobacter sp. | reverse complement strand
GAGGGCCTGGCGGATAAGGGTCGATTTGCCTGCTCCGGAGGGCCCGGAGACGACGATCAGGCGTCCTCGTCGCAACCCAGAGCCTCGAGGAGACGGTCCCGCTGGCCGTGCGTAAGGCCGACGAGGGTCTTCGACCGGCTCACCCCCGCCTCACGCAGAATCCTGGTGACCTTTACCCGCCCCATCCCCCGAACAGCGAGGAGCATCTCCTCGACCTTGGCGCCCTTGAGCTCCTCCGAGGGATCCATGAGCAGGCCGTAGATGTTTCTTTCTCCGCTCTTGAGCTCACGCTTGGCGTCGGCGCGGGCGAACCGGATCCGGTTGGCCTCCTCCAACGCGCTGCGGCGCTCCTGCGAAGTTCTCTCTGGTGCGCGCCTTAACATCAACATGAAATTATACCAGTGCGCCCTTCTAAGTTCCGATTGCCAGGGGTAGATCCCGGGCTCGCAAGCTCCCGTCTCGCAGATACTCCTCAAACTCGTCGAGTATCACCCCGGGCTCCCGCACAAAGCCGCCCGCCCCGACCTGTACCGCCGTGGCCCCCGCGAGCATAAACTCGGCGACGTCCGTACCACTCGTCACGCCGCCGCATCCGACGACCGGGATGCTCACGGCACGCGATACCTCGTAGACGGCCCGGAGAGCGACCGGCTTGATCGCGGGCCCCGACAGCCCGCCGCGCAGGAAAATACGCCTCTCCCCGACGTCCACGACGAGCGCAGGGATGGTGTTTATGACCGTGACCGCATCCGCCCCCGCCTCTTCCGCGGCCACGGCATTCCCCACCACACCGTCATTAGTCAGCTTGACGAGGAGCGGTTTCGAGCCGGCGAGCGTCTCTCTGGAGGCCGCCACGACCTCCCCGACGGTCGAGGGTCCGGCGCAGAAGGTGCCACCGCCGTGTTCGACGTTCGGGCAGGAGAGGTTCAGTTCGACGGCGGAGACGCGACCATCGCCGGCCAACACCCGGCACATCTCGGCGAACTCGCCCACGGTGTCACCCGCCACGGAGGCGAAAAGTGGGAGACCAGCCGCGTGGAAGACATCGAGGTCTTCGAGGAAGCGGTTTAGGCCAGGGTTCTGCAGGCCAATCGAGTTGATCATACCGGACGGGGCCTCGGCGAGGCGCGGCGGCGGGTTGCCGGCTCTCGGCCTGGGCGTGACGGTCTTCGGGAGCATCGCGCCGTAGATTTCCCCCGTGCCCTCCAGCGCCTCCTTACCGAGGGTGCCGGCGGCGGGGATCAAGGGCGTCCTCAACGGTATGCCGCAGAGCTCGACGGCGAGGGCCTCAAGTTGCGGGACATTCTCGGGGCGCGTTACCACGCGAGCACCTCCGCCTCGAAGACCGGGCCCTCCACGCAGGTTCTCCCGTAGGTCTTCTCACCGGCTTCCCACACGGGCACGGCGCAGCCGTAGCAGGAGCCGTTGGCGCAGGCCATCCTCTCACGCAGCGCGAGGTGGGCGGGTACCACACCGTCAGCGGCACGTTTCACCGCCCCGAGCATCGCCGCCGTGCCGCTAGCGTAAAGCGCGGCGTAGCGGGCGGGATCCCCGACGTGGTCGAGCACCGTTTGCGAGGGATCTGACTCACCTCCCGTCTCGACGAGGGTCGCGCCCTCGTAACGGGTGCGCAGGAAATCCGCGTAGGCCTCCGGGGCATCACCCGGTACCTCGAGATAAACGTCGTGGTCGACGCCAGCATCTTGCAGGTGGCGAGAGAGGAGCTTGAGCGGGGAGACCCACACGCCCCCGCCGATCAAGGCGACCGCGGCGCCTCCCCCGATCTCGAAGCCACGCCCGAGCGGCGTGCTGACGAGGAGACCCGCGTCCTCCCCAGCGAGGAGCGCGGTGCCGCGGCCACGGACCTCGAAGAGGAGGTTCATCGTGTCGCCGTCGTAGTCGTGGGCGAAGAGAGGACGGGGCAGGAACGGGTCGAGGTCCGCGTGGCGTTCGGGGCGGACCATGACAAACTGACCGGGCTCGGGTGCGGCCCCCGTCCAGCGGTAGCGGAGCAGGACGTGGCGACCGTGCTCCTCGCGGCTCAGGACCTCGACGGGGTGGAGCTTCATCGCTCCGTCAAGCCTTCGCGGCGTAAAGGTTCTGGAGAGAGTTTACCCGGCCCAGACCGCCCCGTATCTTCGACTCGATACCCTGGACCGCAGCGGCGGCGCCCGCGAGCGTGGTGATACACGGGACGCCGTGCATCAAGGCGCCGCGGCGGATCTGATAGCCATCCGTCCTGGCGCCCCGGCCCCAGGGGGTGTTCACAATCAGGTCTACTCCGCGCCGCTCTATAAGACCGAGCACATCTTCCTCCCCGGCCCCTATCTTCGGAACCACCTCCACCCTGAGGCCGTTGTTGCTCAAGACCTCGGCCGTCCCTTCGCTCCCGGCGAGCTCGAACCCGAGGTCCGCGAACGCCCGCGCGATAAGAACAACCGCTCGCTTGTCGCGGTTGGCAACAGAGATGTACACCCGGCCGCTCGTCGGGAGGGTCTGGCCCGCCGCCGTGAGCGCCTTGGCGAAGGCGCCGCCGAAGGTGGGATCTATCCCCATCGCTTCGCCTGTCGAGCGCATCTCCGGACCGAGCAAGGGATCGACACCTGCGAACCGATCGAACGGGAAGACCGGTGCCTTGACGCTAAAGCGACCGTTGGCCTGCGACCCGAGGTTCATATCCCGGATCTTCTCTCCGACGAGCACGCGAGTCGCGACCTTCGCAAGCGGCACCCCGGTCGCCTTGGAGACGAATGGCACGGTCCGTGAGGCGCGGGGGTTGCACTCGATCACCATAACGTCCTCGCCCCGCACGACAAACTGTATGTTCAGCAGCCCGACGACCCCGACCGAGAGCGCGAGGCGACGCGTATGGTCCTCGATGCGCTCGAGGAGTGCCCTGTGCAGCGTGATCGGGGGCGTCACGCAGCTGGAGTCGCCGGAGTGGACCCCCGCCTCCTCGACGTGCTCCATGATCCCGCCGACGTAGACCTCTTCCCCGTCGGAGACGGCGTCCACGTCCACCTCCATGTAATCCTCCATGAACTCGTCGATGAGGATCGGGTGCTCGGGGTCCATGCTCACGCTGGAGCTCAGATACAAATCGAGGTCGGTGTCGTCGTAGACGATCTCCATCCTGCGCCCACCGAGCACGTAGGACGGGCGTACCACGACGGGATAACCGAGCTCGTGGGCCACGGTCCTGGCCTCCTCGGCCGATGACGCGGTCCCGAAACGCGGGTGCGGGATGCCAAGCTCCTCGAGGAGCGCCCCGAAGCGGGAGCGGTCCTCGGCGAGGTCGATGGCGTCGGGGGTGGTACCGAGTATTTTGACGCCGTTTCTCTGGAGCTCATCGGCGAGCTTGAGGGGGCTCTGGCCGCCGAACTGAAGGATCACACCCTCCGGGTTCTCGCGCCGGACTACCTCGAGGACATGCTCGGCGGTCAAGGGCTCGAAGTAGAGCCTCGTCGACGTGTCGTAGTCCGTCGAGACGGTCTCGGGGTTGGAGTTGACCATCACCGCATCGTAGCTGGCCTCTTTCAGCGCATAGCTCGCGTGGACGCAGGCGTAGTCGAACTCGATCCCCTGCCCGATGCGGTTCGGCCCGCTGCCGAGGACGACCACGGAGGGGTTATCGCCGCGGACGACCTCGTCTTCGACCTCGTAGGTCGAGTAGTAGTAAGGCGTCTGGGCGGGAAACTCTCCAGCGCAGGTGTCGACGGACTTGTAGGTAGGTCCAATGCCCAAGGCGCCACGGACCCCGCGTATCACCTCGGTCGACGTCCCGGAAGCGGCGGCTATGGCCTCATCGGGTAGGCCGGTACGCTTGAGCTCGAAAAGCTCCTCTTTCGAGAGCGTCTCGGAAACGGAGCCCTCGGCGGCGACGATCCTGGCTATGGAGGCCACAAAGAACGGGTCTATCTTCGTCTTGTCGCAGATCTCGCGTATATCAGACCCCGCCCGCAGCGCGTCGAAGACCGCAAAGATCCTGTAAGGGTTCGGCTCGTCGAGGCGGGCCTGGATGTCTTGAGGCTCTACCTCCAGCGAAACCATAGCCTTCAACAGGCTCTCCGTGAATGTCCGGCCGATGGCCATGACCTCGCCCACGCTGTGCATCTTGGTTGAAAGGCGGGGCGCGGCTGCCGGGAACTTCTCGAAGGCGAAGCGTGGGATTTTCGTGACCACGTAGTCGAGGGCGGGCTCGAAGGAAGCCGGGGTCGCGCGGGTGATGTCGTTCGGGATCTCATCGAGCGAATACCCGACCGCGAGCTTCGCCGCGATCTTAGCGATCGGGAACCCCGTCGCCTTGCTCGCAAGCGCGCTGCTCCTCGACACCCTGGGGTTCATCTCGATCACGTAGAAGTCGTCCCCGTTCGGGTCGACCGCGAACTGCACGTTAGATCCCCCCGTCGACACCCCAATCTCACGTATTATGTGCAAAGAGGCGTCGCGAAGGGTCTGGTACTGGCGGTCGGAGAGCGTCTGGGCGGGGGCGACTGTAATTGAGTCGCCGGTGTGGACGCCCATGGGGTCGATGTTTTCGATGGAGCAGACGACGACGACGTTGTCGGCGAGGTCTCGCATGACCTCGAGCTCGAACTCCTTCCAGCCGGCGACGCTGCGTTCGACGAGGACGCTCCGGACGGGACTCGCGTCGAGGGCGTCGGCGACGGCCTCTCGAAGCTCTTCGGCGTCGTGGGCGGTGCCGCCGCCCTTGCCGCCGAGGGTGAAGCTCGGACGCAGGATCAGGGGGTACCCGATGCGCGACGCCAACTCGAGCGCCTCGTCGACGCGGCTGACGACCTCGCTCTCGGGGACCTTCAGCCCTATCTTCTCCATGGCCTCGCGAAACAGGAGGCGATCCTCGGCCTTCTGGATGGAAGGGACGGAGGCCCCGAGTAGTTCGACCCCGAGCTCGTCGAGGACGCCCGCCTCGTGCAGCTCAATGGCGAGGTTGAGGGCCGTCTGGCCGCCGAGGGTCGGGAGCAGGGCGTCGGGGCGCTCACGGCGCAGGATCTCCGTGACCGTCTCGACCGTCAGCGGCTCGACGTAGGTCGCGTCGGCGAGCTCGGGGTCGGTCATGATCGTGGCTGGGTTCGAGTTGACGAGGATGACCCGGTAGCCCTCGTCGCGCAAAGCCCGACAGGCCTGCGTCCCCGAGTAGTCGAACTCGGCGGCCTGGCCGATGACTATGGGCCCGGAACCAATGATAAGAATGCTCGAAAGGTCGTTGCGACGCGGCAAGAAAAGCTCCTCTAGTGCGCCCGGGCGTCGGAAGCTACCTCGACGAAGCCGTCGAGAAGGTAGCCTGAGTCGTGGGGCCCGGGGCTCGATTCGGGGTGGTACTGGACGCTCCAGGCACGCAGGCGCGGGCTCTTCAAGCCCTCGACCGTGCCGTCGTATAGGTTCTGATGCGTAAGCTCGACGCCCTCGGGGAGCTTCTCCCCGACGACCGCGAAGCCGTGGTTCTGGCTCGTGATCTCGATCTTGCCCGTCTCCAGGTTGCGGACCGGATGGTTCGCCCCGTGGTGGCCGAAGGGCATCTTGTAGGTTATGCACCCGAGGGCGAGCCCCAGAAGCTGGTGGCCGAGGCATATGCCGAAGACCGGCGCCTCGCCGATGACGTCCTCCACCGTCGCGGCGGCCTTTTCGAGGGCGGCCGGGTCGCCGGGTCCGTTGGAGAGAAAGACGCCATCGGGGTTGTGGCTCAGGATCTCCTCGGCCCCGGTCGAGCCGGGCACCGCGAGCACGGAGGCTCCGCGGCTCCTGAGCTCGCGATAGATCGAACCCTTCACCCCGTAATCCAGGGCGACCACCCGGCAGCGCTCCTCGCCGAACGCGGGTAGCAGGGTGGGCTCGGTGAGTTGCGCGCTAGACGACGCAAGGTCGAGACCTTCCATCGAAGGGTGAGCCTTCGCCTTTTCGCGCAACGCGTTTACGTCTGTTTCTACGGTAGAGATGATGCCGCGCATCGCGCCCTTGTCTCTCAAGTGACGGGTGAGGGCGCGTGTGTCGATGCCCTCGACGCCCAGAGTACCGTGCGCTTCGAGGAAGTCGGCAAGAGAGAGTTCGCTCGCCCAGTTGCTCGGGTACTCGGTGTACTCGCGCACGAGGACGGCCGCGGCCTGGACCTTTTTGGACTCGGCGTCTTCGGGGATGACGCCGTAGTTTCCGATAAGGGGGTATGTAAACAACACGATCTGGCCGCGGTACGAGGGGTCCGTCAGCGTCTCCTGGTAGCCGACCATGCTGGTCGTGAAGACGATCTCCCCCGACACCTCGCCGTCACCCGCAAAGGTCCAGCCAGAGAATGAAGTTCCGTCTTCCAGGACCACATGAGCCCGGCTTCGCCCAGCCAGGGGTCCCAAATGCTTGCTACGCGCGTAACCCAAACCTTGCTCCCGTCCGATCCTGTACAAGCTCTCCGCCGACCATCGTGGCGACGATCCGGCCCTTCAAAGTTCTTCCTATATAAGGACTGTTCCCGGAGCGGCTGAGTAGCCCCTCGGCCCGAACCGTCCATTCCTCGGAGAGGTCCACGAGCGCGAGGTCCGCGGACGCCCCTGATTCTAACCGTCTAGCACCATCGTCCACCCAGCGCCCGGGCGCCGAAGCCATCGCCCCGACGAGCCTCTCCAGTGACAGACCCCCGCCAAGCACCATCTCCGTGTAGAGCGCCGAAAAAGCAGTCTCGTGTCCGAGAAAGCCGGGCGCGGCCTCTTCCAGCGGGAGGTCCTTCTCCTCGGAGGCGTGCGGCGCATGGTCCGTCGCGACGAAATCAAGGATACCATCCCGCAGGGCCTCCCCGACGCTCAGCTTGTCGGCCTCAGGCCTCAGCGGCGGGTTGACCCTGTACATCCCCTCCAGGGTCCGTACGAGATCGTCCGTTAGCGTGAGGTGGTGCGGGGTGGTGTCCGCCGTGACGTCGACCCCGGATACGCTCCCTTTAAAGAAGCCCACGAGGGCTGCCGAGAGCGCGGTGGAAACGTGGGTAACGTGTACCTTCGCTCCGGTCTCGGCGGCGAGGACGAGCGCCGTCGCCGTTGCGACGTCCTCGGCGCTACCGGGGGAGCCCGGTAGTCCGGCGAGCGCCGCCGCAACCCCGTCGTGGACGACGCCCGTCGCCAGGGTATGATCCTCGCAGTGGAGGATCACGGGCATCCCGGCGTCTTTTGCGTAGAGCATCGCGTTGCGTAAGACCCCAGCGGACTGGGTGCCGAGCCCGTCGTCGGAGACGCAAAAGGCGCCTGCCTCTCTCATCAGGCGCATCTCCGTCAGGCGCTCGCCCTTCAAACCCTCGTGCAGGGCGGCCGAGACGTAGGCGCGCACCCGCGACTCCCTCTCGATGCGCCGGACGAGCCCGGAGACGACGACGGGGCGGTCGATCACGGGGTCGGTGTTCGGCATCATCACCACGCTCGTGAACCCGCCGGCCGCCGCGGCAGCAGATCCCGTCTCTATCGTCTCCTCGTCCTCCCGCCCGGGGGTGCGCCAGTGGGCATGCACGTCCACGAAACCAGGAAAGAGGTGGAGCCCATCGGCCTCCAGGGTTCGAGTCCCTTTCAGGTCTTTACCGACCTCGGCGATACGCCCCTCGAGGACCCGTACATCCATCACCCCGTCGAGGCCAGAGGATGGGTCGAGGACGTGGGCGCCTCGGACGACGAGTTCGCCCGGCCCGTTCGTCGGGATGTTCGTCGGCGCATGGTGCGTCACGCGGCGACCCTGCTTCTGGCGACGCCCGTCGCAAGGGCGAGGACTGCCGAGCGGACGGCGACACCGGACCCGACCTGATCGGCTATAAGCGAAGAAGGATCCAGGACGACGTCGCCGGCGACCTCCACGCCCCGGTTGACCGGCCCCGGGTGCATGACGACCGCACCGTCTTCGAGGTGGCGCCGCGCGACGCCGTAGTAGCGGGCGTACTCGCCGACGGAGGGGACGCGCGGGGACCCACCGGTCATGCGTTCCTTCTGAAGTCTAAGAGCGTAGAGGACGTCTGCGCCCCAGTCGATCGCGTCGTCGACCGAGGGGAGGACCGGGAGCCCCCAGGCCCCGGCTTCTAGCGGAAGCAGGGTGCTGGGGGCGACGATGGCAAGCTGCATCCCGGCGGCCTGGAAGGCGGGGATGATACTGCGCGCCACCCGGCTGTGCAGCACGTCCCCGACGACGGCGACCTTGCGGCCCTCGAGCTCCTCGAAGCCGCCGAAGCGGCCCGAGAGGGCATGGAGGTCGAGGAGGGCCTGGGTCGGATGCTGCCCGCGTCCGTCGCCGGCGTTTATGACGGCGGCGTCCGTGTGGAGGGCGGCGATGCGGGCGGCCCCGGCGGCGGGGTGGCGGAGCACTATGGCGTCGGCCCCGAGGCTGTCGAGGGTGACGATGGTGTCGACGAGGCCCTCGCCCTTCTGTATCGACGAGCCCTTCTCGGAGAGGGAGATCACGTCCGCCCCGGCCCTGCGGGCTGCGAGCTCGAAGGAGACGGCGGTGCGTGTGGAGGCCTCGAAGAAGGACAGGCACACGGTCTTTCCAAGGAGAGGACGGTCAAGGGTTCCGGAGGCGTAGTCGCGAGCGAGGTCTAGCACCTCGCGGAGGTCCGCCCTGCTCGCTCCTTCGAGGGTAAGTAGGTCCTTAGCGCGCAACGGTGATCACCCCGTCCTCTCCATCCGTCTCGACCAACTTCACCCGTACGGTCTCGGCGCGGCTGGTTGGGACGTTTTTGCCTACGTAGTCCGCACGGATGGGCAGTTCGCGGTGTCCCCGGTCAACGAGTATCGCGAGCCGGATCGCCGCCGGCCGCCCCATCTCCAATAAGGCGTCCATCGCCGCCCGGGACGTCCGACCGGTGTAGAGCACGTCGTCGACGAGGACGACGGTCTTGCCCGCGACGTCGAACGGCAGCCGGCTCCCGCGTACCTCCGGCTCTTCGACGTCGGCCTCCAGGTCGTCGCGGTGGAGCGTGATGTCCAGCGAACCAACCGGCACCTCCAGCCCCTCGAAGCGTTTGATGTTCTCCGCGATCCTGTTGGCGAGCGGCACCCCCCGCGTAAGCACGCCGACGAGGGCCAGGTTTTCCAGGGAGGTCGCGTTACGCTCCAGGATCTCGTGCGAGATACGCCTCAGGGAACGATCGAGTCCGTCTTTGGAGAGGATCTCGGACTTGCGGCCCCCAACCGGCGTCTCAGCCGGGCCACGCTTATCGTGCCGACGGACGTCGGCGCTCGAAAGTCTCAAACTAATTACCCCTTCGCGCCTCACGGGGCGCCGTTAAAGGATCGGCAAATTTCCAGTGAAGTTACCAGAGGGGACGACAAGCGTCAACAGATACCCGCTACTTGGCGCTAATTCCCCCACACCTCGCCTAACGGCCCGGCGGTGCCGCAAGCTCCTGGAACTACCAGTTTCCGGCGAAGATCAAAAGCCGAGTCGTTCCGCCACCCGTGCGAGGTCGTCCGGTACCCCGGATTCGAACTCCACGTCCTCTCCCGTAACCGGATGTTCGAATCCGAGACGCTCGGCGTGTAGCCAGAGCCGCGCGTCCGGGACGGGCTTACCATACAAAGGGTCGGCGTAGACGGGGAAGTCGATGGCGGCGAGGTGGACCCGGATCTGGTGGGTCCGTCCCGTCTCGAGCCTTACCGCGAGCATCGAGTGCCCCGCCACCTCGGAGAGCACCTCGAAGTGCGTCACCGCCTGCCTTCCTACGCCCGCGGTCATAAGGGTCGGGTTGCCCGGGTGGCGTCCTATCGGAGAATCGACGGTCCCCGTAGCGGGCAGACCCACCCCCACGGCCACCGCCCTGTACTGTCGCTTCACCCGCCGCGCGGAGAGCGCGGCCACGAGCCCCGAGTAGGCGGCCTCGTCCTTCGCGAGCACCATAAGCCCGGAGGTATCCCTGTCGAGGCGTTGCACCACGCCGGGACGATCCGGGTCCTCCCCACCCGCGATGCCCCTCTCCAACAGCGCGTTGACGAGCGTCCCAGAGGCGTTCCCGGCACCGGGATGCACAACGAGCCCTGCGGGTTTGTCCACGACGAGGAGGTGGTCGTCCTCGTAGACGATAGGGACGGGGATGTCCTCCGGGAGGAGGCCTCTCCGGGGAAGCCGGGCTTCTACGCTCTCGCCGGAGCGGGCCTTATGGGAGGGCGAGACCTCCTTGCCCCCGACGAGCACGGAGCCGTCCTCGATCATGCGCCGCACCACGCTACGGCTGATTTCGAGGCGGCGGGCGACGAGGCGGTCCAGGCGGTCCCCGGCCTCCGCGGGCACGACCTCGAAGTTGTGGCTCTCGGCGTCCAGAATCGTTATAGGAGCGGTTCCAGGCGGCCGAGGATCTCTTTCACATCCTCGCCGCGTACGAGAACGGACTTGTCGCGGGAGGAGGACCCATGGGTGACGGTCACGTCGGACGGGGGTACGTCCAGCAGATCCGCCAGAAAACGCTCGGCCTCGGCGTTCGCCTTGCCGTCCACCGGTGGCACGGCGACGGAAAGTTTGACGGCGTGCTTGCCGTAGAGGCCCTTTACGGAAGTCTTTTTGGCTCCGGGCGCAACCCGGAGCCGGACGAGGACGCCGCCCTTATAAGTACGGGCGATCCCACGCGTCCTCGTCTCCGTGTTAACCACGTCTGCGCAGAAAGCGGCTGGCCCGGAAGATCCTGCTCTCCTCGGCCTTCTGACCAGACCTCTCCTCCTCGAAGAACCGATCGTACGCCGGCCCATCACCGGTCGGCGCCGGCTCCTCCCCGTCAACCTCATCTTCCGTCAGTCGCCTGGCGTCAACCTCGCGCACCGAATCATCCTTATCCAGGCTGGCAAGGGGCCCAGTCTCCTGCGAACTCACCGACGCGTTTCCGGATGCACCAGTCTGCTCCCCCGAACGAGTGCTCGATGGTTCGGGCTCCGGCTCCTCGACCTCGAAGGAGTCCGCGGCCATCGGCGAGGCACCTGCCCCGCCGCTCGGGGTGTGGGCGACCTCGATGCGCTGAGTCGCGTCTTCGGGTCCAACATCCCCACCGCCTTGCGCGTCGCCGCCGGTGGCGGCTCCCGCTTGCGGGGTGGTTTCGTCGCTCGTCTCCTCGGAGCGCCGGGTCTCGGAGGCTTGGCGGGCGGCGGCGATGGATTCGGTGTCCAGGCGCTCGCGCAGGGAAGCCTCTATCTCCTTCGCCGAGGCGACGTCCGCGTTCTCCATCACGGCAAGGTAGCTTTTGAGGAGGTGACGGAAGTCGTTCTGGAAGTCCTGCTTCGCCCTTTGCAGGACGCCGTAGGACTCCTGGACCCGTTCGACCCGGGAAGAGGAATCGGCCAAAATGCGGTGGGCCTGCTCCTTCGCCTCGCGCACGACGAGGTCGGCCTCCTTGTTAGCGTTGCGCCTCAGGTCGCGGGCGACCTGCTGGGCGTGCACAAGCGCCTCCCGAATAGCCCCCTCGAGCTCCTCGAACTGTTCCAGGCGCCCCTTCAAAGAAGAAATCTCGTCCTTCATCCGCTGGTTCTCGGAGAAAGAACGTTCGAACTCGTCGGCGACCTCGTCCAGAAAGTCGTCCACCTGGTTCGCGTCGTAGCCCCGCAGGCTGTTCTTGAACTCCTTGCGGCGGACGTCTACCGGTTTTACAGCCATGAGATCACCCCGTTATCGGTCTTATAAACTCGTTGATAATCGTCAGTAACAGCGTCGACGCAATGCTCAACCCTATAATGGCGATAAGAGGCGAGAGGTCAAGGCCAAAGCCTCCGATCCTTAAGGGCGGTATTACGCTCCTGATCGGCCCCAGTATAGGGTTGACGATCGCCCGCACCGCGTCGAACACCGCCTGAAAAAACCCGCTCGACGGGTACCCGGGTATGAAGCTGATGATGATGGACGCCAGAATCGCCCCGAAGAGTATGTAGTAGGCATAGTTGACTATATTGGCGAGCACGTCCCCGACGCTGAACCCAAAAAGCTGCGCGAGCGTCAACACGTCCCCCGTCACTCCGCGAGCCTCCTGGCGCGCTCGGTGGCGGCCTCGATGCCATCGTAGATCGCCGCCACGAAACCGGCCTTCTCCATCGCCACGAACGCCGCCGCCGTAGTACCGCCCGGCGTCATGACCTCATCCCGAATCTGATGTGCCGACCGCTCCTTGAGGAGCACCGATGTCCCCCCTATCGTCTGATTCACGAGCCTCCGGGCCACGTCCCGCGGGATTCCCTCCCGCACCCCAGCTTGTATGAGCGCATCCGCAAAGAGCGCAACGTACGCCGGTCCCGACCCGTGCAACGCCGTCGCCGCATCAAACAGGCGCTCGGGCAGCTCCATAACGTCCCCGACGTGCCGGAAGATCTCCATCATCGTGGGGACGTGCGCCTGCCCCGCCTCGTTCGCAGCGACGACCGCCGAACCCAGGCCCACCGAGGCGGCGACGTTCGGCATCACGCGCAATACCGGCGTCCCTGCCGGAAGCTTCCCCTCGATCGTCTCGATCGTCACACCGGCCGCGACGCTCGCAACCGCAGTACCCTCGATTACCGGTGCAACCTCGTCGAGCACCTTCAGCACGTCCCAGGGTTTAACCGCAACTATAAGTATATCGCTGGTCTCCGCGGCCTCCACGTTGGCACGGGTAGTCCTTACCCCGTAACCCTCAGAGAAGCGTTTCAACTGCTCTTCGTGAACATCACTAACCATGAGGTCGAAGTCCGCGGAGGCGGAGAGACGGGCGACGAGTGAGCCCCCGATCTTACCCGCCCCGACGAGGCCTACCTTCTTGGGAAGCCGAGACACCAGAAGGCTAAAGCTGGTTGAAGAACGCGCGCTCGGCGAGGCGCTTGCGCTCCTCGGCCGAGACTTCGACGTTCCGCGGCGTAAGCAAAAAGACACGGTTGGCGACGGTCTGGATCTGACCGTCCAGCGCGTAGGTGAGCCCCGAGCAGAAGTCCACCATGCGCCGCGACAACTCGCCGTCGGCGTGCTGGAGGTTCAGGATCACGGGCTGCTGGCGCTTGAAACGGTCGGCAAGGGCCTGCGCGTCGTTGAAGTTCGCGGGGTCGATCACGCTCACCCTCGTCGAGGGTGTCACCCGGTTATCGGGGACGGCCCTGAGGTGCCCCGAGTTGTTCTGCACGCCGCCGTAACTACCGGAGGCGGGACGCTCGCGCCCCTGAGCGTTCTCACTACCGAACAGATCCCCGAGCGAGGTGCCGAAGGCCGAAGATCTCTCGGCACGCCCCAGGCGGCGAACCGCCGGACTCGGCTCGCTCGGAGGCTGCTGGTCGTCGCCGCCGTAACGGCTGCCCTTTGAAGCGTAGCGACGCCCTTCTTCCTCTTCCTCTTCGTAGTAATCATCCTCGTCCACGCCAAAGCCAAACCATGCCGCGACGCGCTCGAGTTGATCCCTAACTCCCATCAGACCTCCTCACGGGCCTCACCTTACCGGGCCTCCTCGATAAGAGCCCGCCCGATTCTGACAATGGTGGCCCCTTCTTTAACGGCGACAGCATAGTCGTTGCTCATTCCCATGGAAAGTTCCGAAAGGTCGAAGTGGGGCCTCCAACCGACCCTCACCCTATCACGTATCGCCCTGAGTTTTGCGAAAACATAGCGTACATCCTCGGGGTCCGCAACCAGCGGCGCGACCGTGGAGAAGCCCCGCACACGGACCTTACCGCCGGTCCCAGCCGCCGCCTCGAGCAGGGCTTCGACCTCCTCCTCCCCCACCCCGTACTTGGACTCCTCGCCGCTGACGTTGACCTGCACGAGCACCTCCATCCCCCCCTCGGCCGCCCTCGTCGCTAACTCCTCCACAAGCCTCACCGAGTCGACGGAGTGCACGAGCGTCACCCTACCCACGATCTCCTTCGCCTTGCGGCGTTGAAGGTGACCGATAAAGTGCCACTCGAAGGCCTTCGGAAAGAGCTCCTGCTTGCGGACGAGGTCGTCGGTTTTGTTTTCTCCGAGAAGCTCGATCCCCGCGTCGGCGAGCGCACCGATTTGCTCCAGATCGTAGTACTTGCTGGCGACGAGGAACCGCACGTCCTCCGGTCGACGACCACTCTGGGCCGCGGCCTCCGAGATCCTCTCGCGCACGACTTCCAACCGCTCCCTTATAAGGCCCTTCGTCTGCAAGCTATCGAGCGTCCCTTCGACCGCTGCTCCCAAGATCCAGCGCCACCGCCGCAAGGTTGCGCCCGGTCTTCGGGCCCTCCTTGCGGTGCGAGTAGAATAGGTCGGGTCGGCAACCGGTGCAGAGCCCGAGGTCGTGCACCTCCGTTACGCCGGCCTCGCGGAGGTCGGTCTTTATGGCTCCCGCCAAAGAAAGCATTCGCCCCTCCACGACCTCCCGTCCGAACCTTCTGGCGAAGCGACCGGCGATCTCCTCCGAAACCTCGTAGCAACACTGGCGAATGCCGGGCCCTATATAAGCGCGTACGGAAGAAGGGTCGCCCATGTCCCTAGTAGTCTTGCCCGAGATCCCTTTGAGCGTTCCACGCCACCCCGAATGAACCATTCCCACTACCCCGTCACCCACGAGCGCGACCGGCACGCAGTCCGCCATCGCAACGACGAGCGAGAAACCCCCATTCCTGGTTACGAGCGCATCCCCCTCCCCCGCGAACCGGCCCTCCTCCACGCGCACCACCTCGTCACCGGCGACCTGTCTCACCCAGGCAGAGGACTGGCCGCCCATGGTGGTCTTCATACGGGAGAGGTTCTCCGAAACCGCGGAGGGCTCGTCACCGACGAGGGTCGAAACGTTCAGCGTGTCGTAGGGCGGCTCGGAGACGCCGCCCTTACGAGTAAAGAACCAGATTCTGGCTCCCGGCGAGGCGGGTTCGGGGGCAATGTAAGGCGCGCCGCCCGGGCTGTCGGCGGCGCGCTCTCTCCAGGATGCGATCTGCAAGGGCTGCCCCGACGAACCTGGTCCGCCTAGCGGCGGCGAAGGAAGGCCGGGATGTCGAGGACGTCGCCGCTATCCCTATCCGAGACGGGCGGCTCCTCGCGGTCGCGGTCGCGCTCGCGCGGAGCCTCGGTCGCCTGCTCTTCCCGACGCCGGGTAACGAGGCGCTGGTCGAAGCCGGTCGCGATCACCGTTACGCTCACGCGCTCACCGTAGGTCTCATCCACCACGGCCCCGAAAATCAGGTTGGCGTCCTGGTGGGCGGCGTTGTGCACGATCTCCGCTGCCTCGTTTACCTCGAAGAGCCCGAGGTCCGTACCGCCGGTAATGTTCAAGATGATCCCGGTAGCACCCTCGATGCTTGCCTCCAGCAGCGGACTGCTGATCGCGGTTTTCGCGGCCTCCGAGCCCCTGGACTCACTGCTCGACTCGCCGATACCCATGAGCGCGGAACCGGAGTTCTGCATGATCGTGCGAACGTCCGCGAAGTCGAGGTTGATGAGGCCCGGCACCGTAATGAGGTCCGTGATCCCCTGAACACCCTTCCTCAGAACGTCGTCGGCCATCTTGAAGGCGTCCATCATGCTGGTCCGCTTCTCGGCGACCTGCAGGAGCCTGTCGTTCGGGATAATGATCAGGGAGTCGACGTTCTCCTTGAGCCGCTTGATCCCCTCTTCGGCGTACGTCCCGCGTCGCCGACCCTCGAAGGTAAATGGCCGCGTCACGACACCGACCGTAAGGGCGCCCTGCTCGCGAGCCAGCTTCGCGACCACGGGGGCCGCTCCCGTACCGGTGCCGCCGCCCTTGCCCGCCGTCACGAAGACCATGTCGGCCCCGCGTAGAGCTTCTTCGATCTCCTGCTTGCTCTCCTCGGCGGCCTCCATCCCGATCTTCGGGTCGGCGCCGGCCCCGAGGCCACGCGTCAGCTTCTCGCCGATGTGGATCTTCATGTCCGCATCGCACATCTGCAACGCCTGCGCGTCCGTGTTCACGGCGATGAACTCGACCCCGGTCAAACCGGAGTTGATCATGCGGTTCACGGCATTGGTCCCGCCGCCGCCGATCCCTACGACCTTGATCACCGCCAAATAGTTAGTCCCCGACTCCAACATTACCTTCCCAGCCCTCCGTCGCCTGCGCTTTAGCCAGCCTCTCCGGTCCCTAACCGGGCAAAACCCGGAACCACCCCTTGACCGCGGCCACTATGCTACCAAAATCAAATGCCCCCGCACCTTTACTCTTCACTCGAAGGTCATCGTTTTTCGCAGCGAAGTATAGCAGGCCGACCGCTGTTGAATACTGAGGCTTCTGTACAGGCTTAACGTCACCCTTGATGCGTTGGGGCGCGGCGAACCTGGTGCGCATGCCGAGGATCTCTTCGGCGAGCTGTCCAAAGCCTTCCAACTGGGAGCCCCCACCGGTGAGCACCACCCCCCCGGGTAGGGCATATCGTACACGAGCATCATCGAGGGAATCGCGGGCAAACTCGAGGACCTCGCGGGCGCGGTACTCCAGGATTTGGCTGATGAACTTGGCGCTGTAGTGCCGATCATCAAGCAGGACGGGGGCGACGTCGTCCACGCCCCCGGAGAGCACCGTGCCGTAGCGAACCTTGAGCCTCTCGGCGTCGTCGAACGGCACCTTGAGCCCGTAGGCGACGTCGGCCGAGAAGCTTTCGCCTCCGATCGGTACCACGGCCGTGTGGGTGAGGGCACCGCGCATAAACGCCGCGATGTCGGTGGTTCCCCCGCCGATGTCCAGGAGGGCGACCCCCATCTCCCTGTCATCGGAGCTCAGACACGCCTCGCTGGAGGCCAGCGGTTCGAGGACTACGCGCGAGACCCTCACCCCACAGTCTTCGACGGCGCCGAGCAGGTTCTGGATGCCGGAGATCGCGCCGCTCACCACGTGGGCCCGCATCTTCACCCGGCGTGCCGCGAGGCCCACCGGCTGCCTGACCCCCTCGGTCCCGTCGAGGACAAAGGAGCGTGGGACGACGTGCAAGACCTCCTCATCCTCGTCGGTACTTACCCCCCGCGCCTCCGCGTGGAGCTTTTTCAGGAACGTCTCCGTGACGAGGCGGTTGCGGCTCCGGTTAAGGAGCGCAACCTCCGTGTTCAGGGATCGGATGTGGCCTCCGGCGATGCCGACGCTGACGGGCCCACCGCGCATCGAGCCGCTGCCGCATGCCTCGATGGCCTCGGCTATGGACTCCGTCGCGGCCTCCCGGTCTACGACGACCCCGCGCCGGAGGCCGTAGCTCGGGGCCTCCCCCATCGCTAGCACCTCGACGGGACGCCGACCGTCCACCCGGCCCGCGATCGCCACGATCTTTGTGGTGCCGACGTCTAACCCATAAACTAGCTTCGACACGTTCTCGCTACCCGTTCGACCCATCAGAGAGATCTTCGCTCTTCACTGCGCCGACTACTACCCTCTCCGGGGAGCGGAGGTCGAAATACGGGGCCTCGGGGTGCTCCTCCATAACGCCCACGATGGCGCGAATCTGCCCGGCCCCAACATCCCCTCCAAAGATGACGCGGCGACCTTCCACGGTGGCCTCTATGCCCCCGGCTTCTACCGCATCGACCGAGTCGAGGCGCACCCCATTCTCATCCAACGCCTCGCCTATACCCAAGATTTCCTCCAGACGCCCCTCGTCGAGCCCGACCCGCTTGAGGCGCGCACCCCCGAGCCCCGGGAGCTCCGTACCATCCACCGCCCAAACGCCGCTCCCCCGGCCCAGCTTCCCGTTCAAGACGGCCTTACGCTCTTCAATCTCTACTACAACTATACCGGAGTCGCTGTTTTTAAGCACTTTTGCACCCTTTACCCAAGGGTTAGCTTCTATCTTTTGCTCCAACCCCTCCTCGTCGAGGGTGAAGAGGCTCGCCCGATCCGGGAGGGCGGCCCAGGCCTCCCTCTCCGGGAACATGCGAGCCCCCTCGACCTTCAATCCGGTTACGGGGAAGAGAAGGTAGGCTCCGAAGAAGGCGGCGAACGCGGTGAGGGCCGCAACCACGATCGAGGCCGTCAGGGCTTTCAGCAGCCTATGCAAAGACGATCTCCTTCACGCCGATTACTTCTGATTCCGCGGGCCTATCCGAGGGCGGCTAGGAACTCGTCGCCGGCCCGCGAGATGTCCCCCGCGCCCATCGTCAGGACGGTATCGGCGGGATGGGAGATGGCGCGGAGTACGGTCGGGATGTCGTGGCCGTCTGGGACGTAGTAGACATCGGGGCGTTCCGGGGTCTGGCTCTCGCAGACAGCGTCCACGATCAGCTTCCCGCTTACCCCGGGCTGGGGCATCTCGCCGGCACCGTAAACCTCGGTGACGACGACCGCGTCGGCGGCGGTAAGGGCTTCTCCGAACTCGCGGTACAAGGTCCGGGTGCGCGAGTAGCGGTGCGGCTGAAAGACGGCGACGACCCGGCCCTCGGGTGAGGCGGTTGCCCGGGCGACCTCCAGGGTCGCGGAGAGTTCCGTCGGGTGGTGGGCGTAGTCGTCCACGACGCGGATGCCGTTCTTGGTTCCCTTGTGCTGAAACCGCCGCCGGACGCCGCCGAAATCCTTCAAGCTCCGGGCGGCGGCGTAGGCGTCGTGGCCGAGCCAGCGCGCTATCCCGACCGCCGCGAGCGAGTTGAGGATGTTGTGCCGACCGTGGACGCCAAGCTCTACGGTCCCCCGCTCCTCGCCGCCCTCGTACAGGAGGTAGGAGTTGGAGGAGAGTTGCGTGGCCCTTAGGTCTCCGGCCACCATCCCGTAGGTCGTCACGGGGCAGGGGGCGAGGACCGCGAGCTCCTCGCAGTTCTCGTCGTCGGCGCAGGTGACGAGGTGACCTTCGGCAGGGAGCTTGCGGACGAACTTCTCGAAGGTCTCCATGACGTCCTCCAGGGAGGAGTAAAAGTCCGGGTGGTCGAACTCGACGTTGGTTACGACGGCGGCCAGGGGGTCGAGGTGGAGGAGGGAGCGGTCCGACTCGTCGGCCTCGGCGACGAAGAGGTCGGAGGAGCTCACGACAACGTTGCTCCCTATGTCGTTGAGCTCGCCGCCGATGAGCGCGGTCGGGTTCTCGCCCAGGGCTCCGAGGGCGTGGGCTGTCATGCTCGTGGTCGTGGTCTTTCCATGGGTGCCGGCGATGGCGACGCTTCTGCCCCCCGCGAGGATGCGGGCGAGGGCGCCGGCGCGCGGGACCACCGGGATCGAGCGTCGGCTTGCCTCGAGGAGCTCGGGGTTCGTGGAGGGGATGGCCGTCGAGATGACGACCTCCTCCGCGTCGCCGACTTGGTGCGCGGTGTGCCCGATGTAGACCTTCACCCCGGCCTCGGAGAGCCTCCTGGTATAGGGCGACTCCTTGAGGTCGGAGCCGGTGACGCGGTGGCCCGCGCCGTGTAGAACCTCAGCGATACCGCTCATCCCGGCGCCGCCGATCCCGATCATGTGTATCTTCATCGTATACCTCCGTTCGTAGCCGCGGCGAGGAGCTTGCGGGCAACCTCGTCGGCGGCGTGCGGGGTGGCGAGGGCGCGCATGTTCCGCGCGAGCACCCCCCGGCGCGTATCGTCTTTTAACAGTCCTTCAACCCGGCTTTGAAGAGCCGCGGCGTCTACCTCGTCGTCGAGCATGAGCTCGGCCGCGTCCCCCTCGGTGAAGTAGCGGGCGTTGTGCAGCTGGTGGTCGCCCGTCGCGTAAGGGTAGGGGACCAAGACGGAGGCCCGGCCCACGGCGGCGGTGTCGAAGAGGGAGCCGGCCCCGGCCCGCATCACCACGACGTCCGAGGCCGCGACCGCGTGCCAGAGCTCGTTATCGTAAGGGATGATCTTATGGCGGGGGTTTTTCGTAGAGAGACGCGCGAAGTCGCGACGACCAGAGACCTGGATCACCGAGTACGGCGTCTCCCCGCCGCCGAAGGCCGCCGTCGCCGCCAGGTTCAGCTTCAGAGCGCCGCCGCTCCCGCCGAAGAGCAGGACGACCGGCGGCTCCAGCCCGAGGCGGGCGAGGCCCTCCTCCCTTGACGCCCCGAAGAACTCATCGCGGGTCGGCATTCCGACGGGGACGGCGCGGCTCAGGGCTTTCTGAGCCGCCGGGAAGGTGACGAGCACCTCCCGCGTAAAGCGAGAGGCGAACCTATTCACCCTTCCGGGGACGGAATTCTGCTCGTGAAGGAAGGTCGGTATGCCCAGCGTCCCCGCCGCAAGGACCGCCGGGGCACTGGCGTAGCCGCCGACGCCGAGGACGGCGCCAGGGCGGAAAGATTTCAAGATAGCGCGGCAGCGAGAGACGGCCCGCGCGAAGAGCAGGCCGGCGCGGGCGCGGGCGACGGGTCCTCCTGAGAGTCCGGCAAGGGGGAGGGCGTGGAGCTTGTAACCCGCGTCGGGCACGAGACCGGCTTCGATGCCGGACTCCGAACCTATAAAGGCGACGTCAGCCGCTGTTGCGCGCAAGCTATCCGCCACGCACAGCGCGGGGATCGCGTGTCCCCCCGTCCCGCCTCCTGCTATCAGGACGCGTACTCCCGCGCCGCTCCCGCCCGCCGCTCGAAGCGCTTCTCGCTTCTCTCGCAACCTCACTATCCTCCGATACGCGGTACAGGATCCCCACCGCTGCGAAGCAGACGAGGATACTGGAACCGCCGTAGCTTATAAACGGCAGCGTCATCCCGGCCAGGGGGACGACGCTCATGGTGGCGCCGATGTTGAAGACGATCTGAACCGTAAACATCGTCGCAAGGCCCGCCGCAAGACACCGGCCCAGAACCGTCGGGGCGTTCAGGGCGATGCAGTACGCAGAAACCACGAAGAAGCCGAAGGCCCCGATCACGGCGATCATCCCGAGGAGCCCCAGCTCCTCGCCGACTAGGGCGAAGATCATGTCGGTGTGAAGCTCGGGGACGGGTATGGCGCCTCCCCCGGCCCCAGCCCCAAAGTAGCTCCCTCCCCGTATCGCGCTCATGGACTGGCAGATCTGGTACCCCGACCCGTCGCAGACGCTCAAGGGATCCAGAAAGGTTAGGAACCGCTCCCTCCTGTAAGGTGCGGCAAGCATCGCCCCGACGAGCATCACCAGTGCCGCGCACCCCGCAAGCAAGAGATCCCGGGTCCTGAGCTCCGATGCCCACAGCACCCCGGCTGCCCCGGACGCGAGTACCACCGACGTCCCAAAGTCCGGCTCGATAAGCACGAGCCCGAAGAGGACCCCCACCGCCCCGATCGACCTCCACGGCAACCCCGAGCCGGGACGCGCCCGCGAGACCACCGCCGCGAGCAGCACCACCGCCGCGAGCTTCGCGAACTCCGCCGGCTGGACCTGGACGGGACCGACGTCGATCCATCTTCGAGCTCCGCCGATCTCGTCTCCCACAAACAGCACGAGAACGAGGCTCAGGAGCACGCCCGCATAGAGCGGCGGCGCTATCTTGCGCCACGCCGTGTAACGCATCCCCTTCGCCAAGAAGAACGCGAGGATCCCGATCCCCACATGCGCGAAGCGCGTTAGCAGGAGGTGTGCCCCGGCCTCCGCTCCCCACGCCGCGGAGGTCGCGGAGTAGACCATGACGTTCCCGAGGGCCGCGAGCGCGAGCGCCACAATAACCAAGTTCGCCCGAAGCGACGTCACCGGCGCACCCCGGCCCGAACGGCCGAGAGCCGCGCGAAGACCTCCCCCCTCTCAGCGTAGCCGGAGAACTGGTCGAAGCTCGCGCAGCCGGGCGAGAGCAGCACCACGTCGCCCGGCCGGGCAACAGCGCGGGCCTCCTCCACCGCCGATCCAAGGTCGGGGAGCACCCGGACCTCCGCCCCAGCTTCTCTCAGAAACCCGGCGAGCCGTGGCCCCGCCTCCCCCTGACAGAGGATCGCGCGACACCGCGCGAGATGGGGCACTACCTCGGAGAAATTCGTCTCCTTCTCCGACCCTCCGAGGATGAGCACGACCGGACCTTCCATCCCCGAGAGCGCCGCCGCAACCGCCGCCGGGTTCGTCGCCTTCGAGTCGTCGACCCACGTGACGCCCTCGTATTCCCCTACGACCTCCATCCTGTGCGGCTTGAGCCCGTATCCGAGAACCCCCGCGCGGATGCCCGTCATCCCCGCCCCGAGCCTTCCGGCCGTCAGGGCCGCAAACAGGACGTTCTCCCGGTTATGCCTCCCCCCGAACGGAAGCTCGGACGTCTCCGCGAGGGGATGCCCCCGCAGCAGCAGGCTTTCCCCCTCGAGCCGCGTCTCCCCCTCCCCGACGACAATGGTCTCGGGGACGAGGCCCTCCGCCACGCTCCGGCCTACCTCGTCCCCGGCGCTCACCAGCGCGAGGGCGTGTGCGTCCTGCCCGTCGAAGACGCGCAGCTTGTCGGCGACGTACTCCTCGAAGGAAGCGTGCCAGTTGAGGTGATCGGGGCGGACGTTCAAAAGTGCCGCCACGTCGAAGCCGGGGCTTTCGAGGTAGTGGAGCTGAAAGGAGGAGATCTCGAGGACGAGCGCACCGGCCTCGCGGATCTCCTCGAGGCAGCCGGTGAGGGCGCGCCAGGAGTTGCCGGCTACGGTGTGCGGGATGCCGGAGGCAGTCAGGCAGTGCCCGATCATATCCACCACCGTCGTTTTACCGTTCGTTCCGGTGACAGCGGCTACCTTGAGATCCGGGGCCTCCCTCCGGAGCAGCTCGAGCCCGAGGGCGACCTCGGAGAGAATCGGAATGCCTCTGACTTCGGCGGCCGAGAGTACGGCGTCGCCGGGTCGGATTCCGGGGCTCGCGATGATCCGGTCGAAGCCCTCCTCCAGCAGTTCCGACCCGACCCCGAAGCGTGTCTCGACGCCGAGCGATAAAACGGAGTGGCGCAGGTTTTCGGAGTCGTTCGCGTCGGCGGCCACGACCTCCACGCCACGCTCGGTAAGAGCGCGCGCGGCGGCGAGACCGGACTCCCCGAGGCCGTATACGAGCGTCGTCATACGGCGTCGTTGTACAGGGTGAAGTAGTAGAGGACGAAGCCGGTGGAGGCAAATACAGCCTGGACGATCCAGAAGCGCACCACTACCTTGTTCTCCTCCCACCCGAGAAACTCGAAGTGGTGGTGGATGGGGGCCATCTTGAAGACCCGCTTGCCGG
>JADDPY010000236.1 GCA_016781635.1 Rubrobacter sp. | reverse complement strand
GTCAACAACCTGATCCTCGTCCTGCTTCTGGACCATGAGAGCAGTTGCTGGACGCTCTCCGAAGCGGTAGACCGTGCCGTCGGCATGATCGACGAGGAACTGGTCTCCTTTGCTTCGCTCGAGCGCGAGGTCCGTGCCGCGCCCGGCGGGCCCCATGCCGCCGCCTGGTACGCACGGATGTTGTGTAACCGCGTGGCCGGAATAATCTATTGGCAGGAGCGGTGCGCTCGCTACCAGGAGGCCGCCTTTTAGTACGGGCGTGCCTACAACTGCATCAGAGCTTACTTCCGCTCAGTACTATAGTATGCTTGCGAGAGCAACAGAGTTGTGGGGGGCCGGTGGCAGCTCCCCCAACTCGGGATCGGTAGTGTGGTCCCGAGGCAATAGACGTTACGTAGAAGTACACTAGGGCGGTCCGTGGAATACGGCGGGTTCGGGTAGCTGTCAAACTCCTGGATTCAGTGGATGCGTGGAGTTGGGGGGCTATTATCGACGCATCGGGAAAAGAAGAGGTTCGCGCGACCGGGGCGTCAGCCGAAGAGGCTTATGCAGACGTGTCGGCGAAACGCGTCAGAGCGAGCATGCTAGGTCCGGTCGACCACCCCGGGGTGCAAACCGCCCACCTGGGATGGCTGCTCGGGGTCTTCGTTTGGGTGGGGTTTGTGTTCTCCGCCTTTTTCCTCTTGGCCTACTGGCTGATTGGCGGGCGAGAGGTCGGGGCTACGGGCGTTCTGGTGCTCGCGTTCACCCTCCTGGCGGGCACGGCTCGCTTGCGCCTCAAGCAAGGTAACCGCCAGGCAGCGGTAGTAATTATCTGCGCGGCGATTCTAGGCTCCGGACTGTCCGTACTGGTGCTCCAGCCTGTCATGTTTCCGGCGGTGGCCGTCACGCCGCTGGTGTGCGTGGGTGTCGCACTGACCTACGCTAGCAACAGAGCCCTCCGGCTGATGTTCGCAGGAGCGGCGGCGGCGGTGGCCGTGGCGGCTGTCGCGGGCGCTTGGCTACTGGCTGGCTTGGGCAGCCCGAACGCTCTGTTTGGAGCTGTCTCCGCCGCCGCCACGCTTGTAGCAGCCACGGGGCTACTGCTGCTCGTGCTCTGGCAGTTCAGGATGCGACTCATGGGCACGCTCGCGCAAGTCAGGGAGGCCGAGGAGG
>JADDPY010000336.1 GCA_016781635.1 Rubrobacter sp. | reverse complement strand
TATCAGCCTCACTAAATGGGACCCCGCCGCTGGAGCGGAACGGGGGTGTGTTGCCCGAACTCGCTGAACCGAAGAATACCGTATTTCCGGAAGAGCTACACCTCTGCGGCGTGAATTTGTCACTTGTTTTGGCTCGTTTCGTGACTATTTCACGCACGTTGCGCACCGCGTCCGTGCGCTCGTCTCGCTGTTATTCCGCCAGTATCGCTGATGCTTTGCGCTGCCCGAATTCAGGCACAAAAAAGAGGGTGGCCCCCTACAGGCTCACCCCCGACACCGCCAGAACCCTCCCGACCAAGAAAGGATCTCTGAATGCTCAGTATAGCCTCTGCTAGCCCCTGCCTCAAGAACGAGGTTAGCCCATGAGGACACCACTGGAGAAGGTCCTCGAGCGCGTCGAAGGCGTCCAGGAGCAAAGGAACGGCTTTTGGGCTCTCTGCCCCGCCCATGACGACCGCAACCCGAGCTTGCACATCCAGACGGGCGAGGATGGCCGCGCGCTCCTCGTCTGCCGGGCCGGATGCAGACAGGCCGCCGTCATGGCCGCGCTGGAGCAAAGGGGCCTCAAACCTAGCGACCTCTTCGCGGACGACCGAGGCGGGGACGTCGTACCCCTTAACTCGCGCTCTAAGGGCTCCAGGAGGCCGCGTAAGAGCCTCGGGCGGCTCGTGAAGTCCTACAGCATCAAAGACGCTTCCGGAGGCGAGGTGGCCGTCCACGAGCGTTACGAAGGCGAGGCAGGCAAGAGCTTTCTTTGGAAGCACCCGAACGGGAAGTACAGCCGCAACGGCGACATAAAGCCGGAGGCGCTCCCCCTCTACGGAGCGGAGCTGGTCGCGGGGTGGCCCGAGGGTTGCGAGATCGCCCTGGTCGAAGGGGAGACGCCGGCGGAAGCCCTACGCGCTGCGGGCATGCGAGCCCTAGGGACGGTGACAGGCGCATCCGGCGTTCCGAACCCGGAGGCCCTCGAGGTACTGGCCGGTCACCCCGTGACTCTCTGGGCGGACGGAGATCCCGCGGGGCACGAACACATGCAACGCGTAGGCGCCAGCCTGGAGGGGATCGCCGCCGAAGTGCGCTGGTACGAGTGGCAGGATCCTCCGGAGAACATCAAGGGTCCGGATGCCGCCGACCATTCGGCTGTTAAGGGGCGTGAGCAGGAGATGGTCGAGGAGCTCGCCCGGGAGCTTTGGGCGGCGCCTCTGTGGACCCGCCCGCCGTCGCCCGAAGAGGCCGCATGGGCCGCGTGTGAGGGGATCGCGCGGCAAGAGAACATT
>JADDPY010000478.1 GCA_016781635.1 Rubrobacter sp. | reverse complement strand
GTGGCCCTCTTGAAACCCTCGCTCGGGCTCTATCTAGCTCCGGAGGCGTTCCTTCATGGCACGCTCTATCTCACGGTTCGCGGTCTTTTTGGCGATATCGCGTCGCTTGTCGTATTCCCTTTTGCGGCTGGCGATAGCGATCTGGAGTTTTATGTGCCCGCGCGCATCGTAGAGCTTCAGGGGGATGATGGTCTTCCCGTCCTCCTGGGCCTTGCCGGTGAGGCGATCTATCTGCTTGCGGTGCATCAGCAGCTTACGGTCGCGGGTGGGGAGCTGCTCGCGCTGGCGGGCATTCTCGTAGGGGGAGATGTGCGCCCCGATCAGGAACACCTCGCCACCCCTCACGCGCACGTAGCTCTCCTTGAGGTTCGCCCTCCCCTCCCGGATGGACTTCACCTCTGGGCCGGTAAGTAGGAGCCCGGCTTCGTACGACTCCTCCATGGAGAAATCATGGAACGCCTTTTTATTCTGCGCGTACTGCTTGCCGTTCATCGCCTCTTCACCACCCTCAACTCCGCCCGCTGCATCAGCGGCAAAACATCCAACAACTCTATCAACACCCGGTCCCCTACCTTGTACGAAGCCCCGATGGAGTCGTTGGAGAGCACGACCCCGCTGGGATCCAAATTCCACCACCCCGGCAGCTTGCTGACGTGTACGAGCCCAGTCGCCCCCGTCTCGAGCTCCACGAAGAGCCCGAAGGCAGCAGTGCTCACCACCGTCCCCTCCAGGTTGTCCCCTACACGGTCGCGCATGAGCCACATCAGGGTGAACTGGTCGGCCGTGCGCTCGCAGACCGTGCTCCTCCACTCGCGCTCGGAGATTTCGCCCGCCGCCGCGGTCGTATCTTCTGGCGGGTTTTCGCCCAGGAGCGCCCTGTGGACGAGGACGTCCGAGTAGCGGCGGATCGGGCTCGTGAAATGCGTGTAATTCTCCAGGGCGAGGCCGTAGTGACCGAGGCTCGCCGGCGAGTAGGAGGCGCGCGGCAGGGAGCGCAGGATCAGGTAGTTCACGGCGTCGGCCTTGGCCTGCTGGGAGATCGTCCCGAGGTTCTCCGGCGTGGGCTCGGCGTCGACCCCTATCGCCCGGAGCCGCGTGGCGAGCTTCTCCATATCCTCGTCGTCCGGCCTCTCATGCAGCCGGTAGACAGCTCCGGGCCTCCCCCGGATCTCACGAGCGACGGCCTCGTTCGCCAGGATCATGAGCTCCTCGATAAGCTCCCGCGCCGGGGACGAGCGGCGCACCCGTGAGGCGACGGGCACGCCCCCCTCGTCCACCTCGTACTCCGGCTCCCGCCCCCCGAGTTCGAGCTTGCCACGCACCGCCGCCCGGCTCTTCAGCTTGCGCGAGAGCTCATACGCCGTCCGGACCAACTCCGGCTCCATGACCTCACCCTTGTCTTGCAAGAAGTCGTCCACGCCGCCGTAGGTCAGGCGCGCGTCGCTCTCGATCAGGCTGCGGTAAGCCCGGCTGTTTTTCGTCTCACCGGAGGGCGAGACCTCCATCTCAACCGTCACCGCAGCTTTCTCCTCGCCGGG
Organism: Rubrobacter sp.; assembly: GCA_016781635.1. Taxonomy (GTDB): domain Bacteria; phylum Actinomycetota; class Rubrobacteria; order Rubrobacterales; family Rubrobacteraceae; genus Rubrobacter_F. The sequence continues at coordinate 19,269 of JADDPY010000478.1, read as the reverse complement.
CCTCAACGAACACACGTCCTCGGAGAGGGCCCGCGGCAGCATCGGGGCGACGGTACCGGGGAGGTACACGGAGTTGCCGCGCCTCATGGCCTCCCGGTCGAGCCTGGTCCCCGGCCGCACGAAATGCGTCACGTCCGCGATGTGGACCCAGACGCGATAGCCCCCGCCCTCCAGGCGCTCGATGGAGATGGCGTCGTCGAAATCCTTGGCGTCGGAGCCGTCGATGGTAACGCTCGGGAGCCCTCGAAGGTCTTCGCGCTCCCCGAGGTCCTTACCGGCGACCGCGACGGCCTCCTCCTCGACCTTCGGGGAGAAGTCTCGCGATGTCTCGATCGAGGCAAAGAGGGCATCGTAGACGTTGCGCGGATCATCCGCGGATCCGAGGACCTTCTTTACCTCGCCGCGCAAGGATCGCCCCTTCTCCCGGACGTTCACGAGCACGATGTCCCCCGTCTCGGCCCCGCGCCTCAGCTTACGAGCGACCAGGACCGGACGCCGCTCATCCACGAACAGCGGATCCGCGACCGAATACTTGCCCCTACGGACCAGTTGAGCCGGCAAAATCATAGAGAAAGAAGGGATAGAGTCATAAACAACACTCCTTGAGTCTACCATTCGATCCCGTCGGCAAACCACCACTACGGCAGGTTAGCCGGCTACCACCACGGCCCCATTCCTGTGACCGGCCCGTCCTCCCCAAGCTCGAACGCGACACAGTTACGCCCTCGGCCGCCTTACTCGACCGCTACCAAGCCGAAATTTATCAGCGGTCCGAACGAGAATCGTTCAGACCCTCAGGAACCTTCGCACGGAGAGGAAGCTGCCTATGATACCTATGAGGACGCCTACAGCGATAAGCACGATGAGGACGAGCAGGGTGTTGACGGCGGACGAGGAGACGGGGACGAATGGCAAAGCGTTCCCGGCCCACTCCACGAACATGGCGTTGCCCCAGACGACTACGAGGGCGGCGATCGTGGCACCGAGAAGGCCCTGAGCCAGCCCCTCCAGCACGAAAGGCGTACGAACGAATCCGTCCGAGGCCCCGACGAGCTTCATGACCTCTATCTCCTTACGCCGCGCAAAGATCGAGATGCGGATGGCGTTGGAGATCAGCAGGACGCTCGCCACGAGGAACAGCACCGTCGCCGCCCTGAGCGCCCAGATCACGTACCCCGTAACCTGATTGAGCTGGCTTATGGTCTGCTGCGGGTAGTTCAGGTTCTCATCCGAGAAGCCTTCGGCCCGAAGACGCTCTGCGACGGCGTCCGAGGTCCCTGGGTCGGCGAGCCGTATCTCCATCGAGGCCTGCATGATGCCGGGGTCGAGTCCCTCCATGACCTCGGGCTGCTCGCTCAACATGTCCTTGACGCGGTTGAGTGCCTCGCCCTCGGAGACGAAAACGACCTCCTGGACCTCGGGGTAGCCCTCGACCTGTCGGCGGGCGGCGTCGATCTCAGCCCCCGGAGCGTCCTCCGGGAAGAAGGCGGTTATAGCAACATCCTTACCCACCCCGCGGAGAATGCCCTCGACGTGGGCGCTGACGAGGAGGCCCACCCCGAGGACGAGAACGCAGACCGCCGTCGTCGTTACCGCCGTGACGCTCATCAGTGCGTTCAGGCGCATGTTCTTCGCCGCCTCGCGCAGGAAGAATCCCAGGTTAAACCTCATTGGCGTAGCCCCCTCTGACCATGTCACGCACCACGCGCCCACCTTTCAGCGCCACGACGCGCTTACGCATAACGTCGACCATCTCCTTGTCGTGGGTTGCGACGAGGACGGTCGTGCCGATACGGTTGATCCTGTGCAAAAGCTGCATGATCCCGACCGACGTATCCGGATCCAGGTTGCCCGTCGGCTCGTCGGCGATGAGGATCGGCGGCTGCCCCACAAACGCCCGGGCGATCGAGACGCGCTGCTGCTCGCCGCCCGAGAGCTGGTCCGGGTACTTTTCCGCCTGCTCTCCGAGCCCGACGAGGTCCAGAATCTGCGGCACCTTCACCCTTATGGCCCGACGCTTCTGCCCGGTAACCTCCATCGCGTAGGCGACGTTCTCGGCCGCGGTCTTGTTCGGCAGGAGCTTGAAGTCCTGAAAGACGCAGCCGATCGCACGCCGGTGACGGGGCACCGACCGGTGCGGTATGGACGAAAGTCTCACCCCGTTCACGGTGATGGACCCCGCCGAGGGCTCGAGCTCCTTGAGGATGAGCCGGACCATCGTGGACTTGCCCGAACCCGACGCCCCGACGAGGAAGACGAACTCCCCCGGGTTTATCGCGAGGTCGACGTGGTCCAAGGCTATGGAATCCTTGCCGTAGACCTTGGTAACGTTGTTGAAGTTGATCAATGCGCTCTCCAGACGTAGCCGCCAGGCAGAAGGTAGGTGGTGTTCCCGGATCTGCCGGCGCCGCTGTAACGGTCCCGCAGCGTATTATGTACTCGGAGGGCCCTCGACTTCCACGCTCGGCCGAGAGAACTCCGCTCCAGAGCCCCTGCGACCGCCGCAAACCATAGCAAAGGTGCTACGAAGGATCAACCGGTCTGCCCAACCGGCAACTCCCCGAGCTCCTCGAAAAGGACTACGCGGTTTTCCCGCAGCTCGGTGCTCGTTACTACGCCCCCGCCATACTGCTCTCCCAACGGATAAACGAAGCTCGTCCCTTCGAGAAGCTGCGCCGTCACGTCTTCCGGCACCGTCGCCCCGAACGCCTCCACCCGGGAAGGCACGAAGACCAGCGAGCCGCCCTCGACCTCCACACCCCCCTCGACCCCAACCGGGATCGGAAACCCGAGTACGGAAACCTCGGAGCCCACCAGAACGCTCTCCTCCCGCAGGTCTACGCCTGTGATCGGGAACGAGGTTACCTGGGAGGCCGCGATGCGGTTCACCTCCGCCTCTGAGAGCTCGACGCGGAGATCTCCCGTGAGGGGCGCCTCCGTGCGAAGACCCCCGCTGCTTATGCTGCCGGGTACGTCGACGTCGAACGGGTCGAGGTCGATCGCGACCTCATCGGGACGCACGTTACCCGTCTCGTAGGGCGGTAGCACCACCCGACCGTCGGAGAACTTGCCGAAGAGCATGCGCGGGGGAGGGTCGCTGGTAAGGTCTACCCCGGGGGTCTCGGCGAGCCCGAGCCGCTCTTGCAGGCTCCGGGCGACGTAACCCTCCAGGATTGGCGGTACGAAAGTATACGTGCCGATGAGGAGGATGGCCCCCACGAGCAGCACGACGCCGAAGGTCCGGCCGAGGAAGCTAGACAGCGGTGCGGCTCTTGAGGTAAGCGTAGATCAGGGCGTCGAGATCGCCGTCGAGGACGCGGTCGACGTCGGCGGTCTGCTCGCCGTTGCGGTGGTCCTTGACCATCTTGTAGGGGTGGAGGACGTAGGAGCGAATCTGCGATCCCCACTCGATGTCCGCCTTCTCCCCGCTCTGAGCCGTGATCTCCCGCTGGCGCTTCTCCCGTTCGAGCTCGAAGAGCCGCGCCCGCAGAACCCGCATCGCGACCTCGCGGTTCTGGTGCTGGCTCCGCTCGTTCTGACACTGCACCACGATCCCCGTGGGTAGATGCGTGATCCTGACCGCCGAGTCCGTCTTGTTCACGTGCTGCCCGCCGGCCCCGGAGGCCCGGTAGGTGTCGATCTTCAGGTCCTTCTCATCGACCTCGACCTCCACCGCGTCCCCGACGACCGGCGCGGTCGCGACCGAGGCGAAGCTCGTGTGCCTTCTCCCCCCCGCGTCGAACGGGCTTATGCGCACGAGCCTGTGGACCCCGCGCTCCGCCGACAGGAGCCCGAAGGCGAACTCGCCCGAGATGGAGTAGGTGGCGCTCTTTATCCCCGCCTCCTCCCCCTCGGTGTACTCGATAATCTCCAGGGAATAACCGCGCCGCTCGGCCCACCGGCGGTACATCCGGGCGAGCATCTCCGCCCAATCCTGGGAATCCACGCCGCCGGCGCCGGAGTTTATGGTGAGGATCGCGGGTCCCTCGTCGTACTCGCCGGAGAAGAGTCGCGCCACCTCCTGCTCCTCCAGGACGCGTTCGATCCGACCGAACTCCTCATCGACCTCGCCCAGAAGCTCCGGATCCCCCTCGGAGAGCTCCAGGATCTCCCCGGTGTCGTCGAGGCGCGTCCGCATCTCTTGCAGCAGCTTGAGCCGGTTCTGAACCCGGGAGAACTCCCCCGTGACCTCCCTGGCCTCCTCCTGGTCGTCCCAGAACCCGGGGCGGCTCATCTCGGCGGAGAGTCTCTCCGCCGAGAGCCTGAGCGCCTCGACGTCGAAGAATTCTTCGAGCTCCGTGAGGCGCCCCTCTAGCTCAATCGCCTTGTCGTTAAGCTCGGACACTAATCCTCGTCGCCGTCTACCAGACCCGTGCCGGGGAACGAGGCGCCCGCGTCCGACGTGTCGGGAACGGGGGAAGCGACCGCACTGCCGGCCATGCCCGCACTGCCGGCCGCGCCGCCGGCGGCACCGGCGGTGGCAGCGGGGCTTGGGGTTTGGGAGATCAAACGCTGGTGCTCGGAGGTGTTGATCATCCCGCACTTCTTGAACTTCTTGCCGGAGCCGCAAGGGCACGGCTCGTTGCGGCCGACCTTCGAGGTGTCGACCCTGCGCGGGCTCTTGGGCTGCGGGCTAGGCTCCTCGCCGCCCCCCGAGTAAGAAAACTGCTCCTCCTTCGGCTCCTCACGCAGCTTGACGTTCTCGAGGTGGTAGATGTACGTGACGTAGTCCTGCTTCAGGCCGCCCTCCATCTCCCCGAACATGTCGAAGCCCTCGCGCTTGTACTCGACGAGCGGGTCGCGCTGGGAGAGGCCGCGCCAGCCGATGCCCTCGCGCAGGTTCTCCATGTCGTAAAGATGCTCGCGCCAGCGAGAATCGATGATGGATAGCAGGGTGCGCCGCTCGGCCTCCTCGAAAGAATGGACGCCGTCGGTCCGGATCAGGTTGCGTTTCTCGAGCTCCTCCATCCGCTCTCGCCACTCGGCCTTGCGCTCTTCGAGCCCGGCCTTCGCGTCGTCGAGGACCATCTCGAGCATCCCGTCGGAATCGAGACTCTCGCGGTCGAGGGACTTGAAGTCGATCGTGCTCGGGTAGAAGCGGCGGACCTCGGCGGAGAGGGCCTCCATGTCCCAGTTCTCCGGGTAGTCGTCGCGCGTGTGGGTCAGGACGACGTCGGTGAGTACCTCCTCGGCGTAGCCCCAGGTGTCTACCTCACGGCCCATGAGGATGTCGCGGCGTAGCCCGTAGATCACCTCGCGCTGCTTGTTCAAGACGTCGTCGTACTCCAGGATGCGCTTCCTCGTCTGGAAGTTCTGGCTCTCGACCTGCTCCTGGGCGCGCCTCACGGAGCCCGAGATCATGCCGGCCTCGATCGGCACGTCGTCCTCCAGCCCGATCCGGTCGATGACCGCCTGCATCCTGGTCCCGCCGAAACGCCGCATGAGGTCGTCCTCGAACGAGAGGTAGAACCGGGTCTCGCCCGGGTCGCCCTGGCGCCCGGAACGGCCGCGAAGCTGGTTGTCGATGCGGCGAGACTCGTGCCGCTCCGTACCGAGGACGTAGAGCCCCCCGACCTCGTGGACGCCCTCGCCGAGCTTGATGTCCGTCCCTCGCCCAGCCATGTTTGTCGCGATAGTCACGCTGCCCTTCTCGCCCGCCTCCACGATCGTCTCGGCCTCCCGCTCGTGCTGCTTGGCGTTCAAGACGTTGTGCCTGATGCCGCGCTTCTTGAGCAGGGTCGAGATCAACTCCGAAACCTCGACCGAGACGGTACCGACGAGCACCGGCTGGCCGGTCGCGTTACGCTCGGCGATGTCCTCGACGGCGGCCTCGTACTTGGCCTTTCTGGAGCGGTACACGAGGTCGTCCTTGTCCATCCGGACCATCTCGCGGTGGGTCGGGATGGAGACAACGGGCATCTCGTAGATGTGCATGAACTCGTCGGCCTCCGTGGCGGCCGTACCGGTCATACCCGCGAGTTTGTCGTACTGGCGGAAGAAGTTCTGGATCGTAATCGTGGCGACGGTCTGATTCTCCTCCCGGATCTTCACCCCCTCCTTGGCCTCGATGGCCTGGTGCAACCCCTCGGAGTAGCGCCTGCCTTCTAGTACGCGTCCCGTGAACTCATCGACGATAAACACCTGCCCGTCGCGGACGATGTACTCATTGTCGTTCCGGAACAGCGTGTGCGCCCGGAGTGCCTGGTTCAGGTGGTTGACGAGGTTGGTATTGACGTCGTCGTAGAGATTCTCGACGCCCAGGGCCTTCTCGACCTTTCCCACGCCCTCCTCGGTCGGCGCCACTTGCCGCTTCTTTTCGTCGACCTCGTAGTCCTCGCCTTCCTTGAGGCGCGGAACAATGGCCGCGAAGCGGTAGTAGGTATCGGCGGCGCTCTCGGGCATGCCGGAGATGATGAGCGGGGTACGAGCCTCGTCTATGAGGATCGAGTCGACCTCGTCGACGACCGCGTAGTTGAGCTGGGGCTGGACGAGGTTTTGGACGGAGGTCGCGATATTGTCGCGCAGGTAGTCGAAGCCAAACTGGGCGTTGGTCCCATAGGTGATGTCCGCACCGTAGGCGACCTTACGGTCCGCGGGGACCATGCCGTCTTGGATCAGGCCAACGGAGAGCCCAAGGAACTTGTAGACCTCGCCCATCCATCCCGCGTCGCGGCGTGCCAGGTAGTCGTTGACGGTGACCACGTGAACGCCCTTGCCCGATAGCGCGTTCAAGTACACGGGCATCGTAGCGGCGAGCGTCTTGCCCTCACCGGTCTTCATCTCGGAGATCTTGCCCTCGTGCAGCACGATCCCGCCCATCACCTGAACGTCGAACGGCCGCATCCCGAGGGTCCGCCTGGAGGCCTCGCGTACCACCGCGAAGGCCTCGTGCATTATGTCGTCGAGGGTCTCGCCCCCCTCCAACCGGCCACGGAACTCGCCTGTCTTCGCCCGCAGTTCCTCGTCGGAGAGCTTCTCGATGCTGGGCTCGAGAGCGTTGACGGCCTCGACACCCCTCTGGAGCGCCTTGACCTTCCGCCCCTCGCCCATACGCAAGATTCTAGTAAGCAGGTTAGCCAAAGTAAGGATCCTCGCTCGGCGAAACGGCGCCCTGAGCGCGTCCCACCGTCTCGTTTATCTCGCAGGCTCTATAAGCCCGAGGTCGCCATCGCGGCGCCTGTACAACACATTTATATCACCCGTCTCCGCACTCGTGAACACGAAGAAGTTGTGGTCCAGAAGCTCCATATGCATGGCCGCTTCCTCGGCCCCCATCGGCTTCATCTGGAATTGCTTCGTTCGCACGATGCGCGCTTCGAAACCCACGGCAGCCTCCTCTTCCTCGGCGACCTCGGGCAGGACTCCGGGCGTCTCTCCGGCCGCTTTGCGCCCCTTCTGGCCCTGCCAGCGGTCGATCTGACGCCCCCGATAGCGCCGAACCTGACGTATCAGCTTGTCGGCCATCAAGTCTATCGAGGCATACATATCCCCCGAGGCCTCACGCGCCTTCATCACCGTCCCGCCAACGAAGAGTGTCGCGTCGGCGACCTCCGGCTGGGGGATCGAGGGGTTCCGCTCGTGCAAGAGCTCGACCTCTACCCTCGACGCGCTCCCGTCGTCAAAAAACTTGGCGACGCGCTCGACCTTCTCCCTCGCGTACATCTCCAGGGACTCCGTAACCGGGATGTTCCGGCCCTTGATCGCCACGTCCATGTTCTGGCCTCCCTTCGTCAGCCGCCTTCAGCCCTCGGCTTTCAGCGTCAGCCCTTGGCTTCTCGTCCCCCTACCGTGATGTTCGGTAGATCGCTCCTTCTCCCCGGACCGCTGCCTCCCTTCTTACCGCCCACGCCCACGACGCCTCCTCCAGACCGAGAGCCGGCGGCTAACACGTCCTACACAGGGTCAAGGTCTGAACCTCCCTTGCTCCGGCGGTCTTGAGCACCCGGGCACACTCGTTCAGGGTAGCGCCGGTCGTCATGACGTCGTCCACGAGGAGCACGCGCCCCGTAACGGGGCCCCGCGCCTCGAACACCCCCGCTACGTTCTCCCGCCGGCTCGTCGCCGTAAGCTCGACCTGATCCCTCGTCCCTCGTACTGCGCGCAGTGTATCCAAAAAGGACGCCCCGATCATGCCGGCCACGGCGTCCCCGATAAGCTCGGCCTGATTGAACCCCCTCTTCGCGAACCGCGTCCTGTGCAGCGGCACCGGCACGACGACGTCGAAGCGCTCGCCCTCCACGCAACCCGCCATCAACGGGGCCATCAACCTCTCGACAACGGGCCGGTATCCCCCATACTTCAAGGCATGCACCGCCCCCTTCCCCACGCCTTCGTACCGCAACGGCGCCCTGGCCCCGTCGAAGGCGAGCTCGACCGTCCGGCACCCGTCGCATCCGTAGACCTCGAATGCCGTCGGCAGGCCGCATCTTCTGCACAAAGGAGGCGTGATCCCCGGCAGAGCTTCGAAACATGGGCGGCACAGAACGTCGCTCGACCGCCGCGAGCAGCCGACGCAGCGCTGCGGGTAGAAGAGATCCGCGAGAGCCTCGACGTAAGGTTTCAGCGCCACCCGCTCCTCCGGGCTAACCGAAGACGTCGGCGACGGGCAGCGTCCAGGCCGGCACTACCTCGCCCACGTCCAGCACTTCCCCTTCGGTAAGGACCCTTATCTCCGTACGCGAGGAGCGCACCGTCAACGTCCTCGTTCGCGGCTCCACCACAACAACGGTACGCGTCCCGGCCTGCAGCCAGGCGGCAACCTTCTCCTCCACGCCGGTATAAGAGTCGTTCGGGGAAACCACCTCGACGGCGAGGTCCGGCGCACCCGGCCAGTAGCCCTCGACTTCTCCGACCTCCTCGATGCGCTCTCGACGGACGAAAGCGACGTCGGGGGCACGAACCGTGTCGGGGTTGCTGGAGATTTTGAAGCCAGTTTCGGCGGCGAAAACACTACCGAGGTTATGCGCTTCGACGTGTTGGAAGAGACGTGCCGAGAAACGTGCTGCGATGCGACCATGCACGTTCCCTGCAGGATTCATCTCCCGTATCTCTCCCTCGACCAGCTCCCGGCGTACGCCTCCTTCGGGCATCAGCAGCAGTTCTTCGGCGGTTACCGGTTTGTGCGCTACTGTCATACGGACACCTCGCAGTCGGAAGATCCTGAGGGGCATTCTATCCGTCCTCGTAGCCCCCGAACAACCACGTTGGGGGTTCCTTAGAAGCTCATGCTCCTCGGAGGAAGGACCACGCCCGGGTTGATGCGAACGCCCTGATCCAGGACGTTCCCCTCGCCGACGACGCAACCGGCGCCGAGGACCGAAAGACCCCGGACGATGGCATTCTGCCCCACGCGAGCGTTAGGCCCTATGACCGAGCCACGCACCACAGCGCCCGCCTCGACCTTGGCTCCGTCGAACAGGACGCTCCCCTCGACGACCGCCCCCTCCCCGATTTCGCAGCCGCGCCCGAGGGCGGCACGGCCCCCTATGGTGGCGCCCACCCCAAGGGTGCACCCGGCGGCTATGGAGACGGGCGGTAGGATCTTGACGCCCTTCGCCCTGCTCGTGGAGGGATCAACCTCGAGATATGAGAAGCCCTCCCACGACCCGACAGCGCCCGAAAGGACGTCCTGGGAGGCGGCGAGGTAGCTCCTCGGCGTACCGATGTCCCTCCAGTAGGAACTGGAGACGTACGCTCCAAGACGCCCCTCGGCCTGCAGGCGCGGGAAGATCTCACGCTCGATCGAGACCTCGCGGCCCGCCGGGATCATGGCGAGTACCTCCGGCTCCATCACGTAGATTCCGGCGTTCACGAGGTTCGTCGTCACCTCGTCGGCGGCCGGTTTCTCCAGGAAGCGGCGCACCCGCATGTCGTGGTCCACCTCGACAAGCCCGTAGGCCGTCGGGTCCTCGACGCTCGTGAGCACGATGGTGGCGAGAGAATCCGATGCCGCGTGCGCCTCGATGGCCTCGCGAAGGTTCGCCCCGCTCAAGACGTCGCCGTTCACCACGACCAACGGTTCTCCGTCCAGATAGCCCTCGGCGTTCTTGATCCCACCGGCCGTACCTAGAGGCCGGTCCTCGACCGCGTAATCTACGGAGAAGCCATCGAGGTCCTGCCCCTCGAAGTAGTTCTGGATGGGATCCGGCAGATACCCCAGCGAGAGCACCACCCCGGAGAGCCCCCCGGCCCTCAAGAAGTCGAACATGTAGCCCATAAACGGACGGTTGCGCAGGGGCACCATGGCCTTGGGCACGTCGTAAGTAATCGGCCGAAGCCGACTTCCCTGCCCGCCAACGAGAACTATAGCTTTCATAAGCCTCGCAGCTTACAGCAGGCCCGAGCGCTCTGCCAGGGCGGAGAGCGGACCGACAAAGAGGCCGAACAGGGTAGTAGCGATGGCCAGAACGTAGACGCAGAACAGGACGATCCCCGTCCCCTTCGGCTTCTCGGCCCCCGTGACCGGGTCCTCGAAGAACATATTGCGGATGATGCCGAAGTAGTACGGTACCGAGAGGACGCTGTTTATCACCAGGGCGCCCACCACAATGTACGTCGCGGCAGAAGCAGCCTCGACGCCCGCAAAGATCACCCACGCCTTCCCCCAGAAGCCGCTCAACGGCGGTATCCCCACGAGGGCGGCCATGAAGAGCCCCATGCACACCGCAACGCCCGGCCTGGACTTGAAGAGCCCGTTGAAGCTCTTGCTGTCCTCACCGACGAGGTCGATCACGAAGAACGCCCCGAGGTTCATCACCGCGTAGGCGGCCATGTAGATGAGGACGGCCTGCACCGCCGTGTCTACCCCCGCCCCCCTGAGAGCGGCGAACGCGCCAAGTATGTAACCCGAATGCGCCACGGAGCTGTATGCGAGCATCCTTCGCACGTTGCGTTGCCTCAGGGCGAAGAGGTTGCCGACGAACATCGTCAGCACGGCGAGAAACGCCATTACCGCCGTCCACGTCGGGGCCGCGTCGGGCATGCCTTCGAGGAGGACGCGCAGCAGGATCGCGAACGTCGCCGCCTTCGGTGCCACCGAGAGAAAAGCCGCCGCACTAGTCGGCGCTCCCTGATAGGCGTCCGGGGTCCAGAAGTGGAAGGGAGCGGCCGAGAGCTTGAAGGCGAAGCCCGAGACCAGGAGCACAATCCCCAAGAGCGCGACCGGGGAAAGGCTCCCCGTGAAGGTTTGCGCGACATCCGAGAGGTTCGCCGAGCCCGAGGCGCCGTAGATCAAAACGATCCCATAAAGCAGGATCGAGGACGCCATCACCCCCGTGAGGAGGTACTTCATCCCGCCCTCCGCACTCTCCCGCCGCGTCCGGTCGAAGGCGACGAGCGCGTAGGAAGGTATCGTCGCGAGCTCTATCGCCACGAACAAACCAAAGAGGTCCCGCATCGAGACGAGCAGCATCGCCCCCACCGCCACCGACAGGATGAGGGTGAGGTACTCCGGCGAATCCCCCGTACGCCCCGACCAGCGGACAGCCGCGAGGATCGCGAAGAGCGCCGAGAACGCGACGATGAGCTTGAAATAGAGCGCGAACGCGTCCACCACGTAGGCATTCCCGAGAAACGAGCCATCGAAGCCCGCCGCGAGGAGCACCGCCGCCACCACAAAGGTCGCCACGGCCCCCAGAGCGGCCAACCCGGCGACGAGTCCTTTGGAGCCGGATGATGCGAAAACCCCGACCATAAGGACGATCATCGAGAACACGAACGCTACGATCTCGGGTAGGAGCCCGAGGAAGGTCTGCGCCGTAAACAACTAGGAACCCCCTATCGCGGCCAGGACGAGCTCGACGGCCGGCCGCTGTACGTTTATAAGCAAACCCGGGAAGAAGAACAAGATTATCAGCAGGGAGGCCAGCGGCACCGTAGCCGCCATCTCCACGGGACTGGCGTCTTGGGTCCCCTCGTACTCGGGCTTCTCCACCGGCCCGAAGACCGTCCGCCTGACCATGTACGAGAGGTACATAACGCTCAACACGATCCCCAGAGCGGCAAGCACCCCAGCGATCGGGAAGGCCACGTAACCGCCCATAATGGTCATGAACTCCGAGACGAACACCGCAAGCCCCGGCATCCCCATCGCGGCGAGGGCCCCTATAGTAAGTAGCGCGCCGGCCCACGGCATGCTGGCAGCGAGCCCACCGAGCTCCCTTATATTGCGCGTACCCGTCCTGGCTGCGATGACGCCGACCAAGATAAACAGGAGCGCCGAGTACAGCCCGTGCGTCACCTGCTGCAAAACCGCCCCGTTTATCCCGAGCGCGTTCCCAGAAGCCGCACCGAGGAGAATAAAGCCCAGCGTAGCTATCGAGGAGTAGGCCACGAGCGCCTTCAGGTCCGGCTGCATGAACGCGACGAAAGAGCCGTAGATTATGTTGATGACCCCGAGCGCCGCGATGATGGGAAGGTAAGGCTCAACCCCTTGCGGGAGCAGCGGGAGGGCGACCTTCAAAAGGCCGTAAGTGCCGAGCTTCGGAAGGATGCCCGAAAGTACGACGTTGGTGCTCGTCGGGCTGGAGACGTAGACGTCCAGCAGCCAGCTGTGGAGCGGGACGGCGGGCGTCTTCACGAGGAGCCCGAAGAGGATCGGGGCTGCTATCGCGACCTGAGCCCCGCGCGGCAGGTTGCCGCCGGTCAACGCCTCTATGGAGAAGTTCGGCCCGGAGAGTATCCCCAACGCCAGAAAGCCCGCAAGCATCACCGTGCTCCCGAGGAAGGTGTAGATAAAGAACTTAACGGCCGCCGGACGACGGTGCTCGTCGCCCCAGATGCCGACGAGCAGGTACATCGGGATCAGCGTGATCTCGAAGAAGATGTAGAACAGGATCAAATCCTGCGCCGCGAAGACCCCGAGCATCCCGAGCTCCGCTATAAACAGGATCGCGAAGTACTGCTTCAAGTTCTCCCGCACGTCCCAGGAGGCGACCACGGCCAGGAGCGTCAACAGAGCCGAAAGGAGGAACATCCCGAATCCGAGGCCGTCGAGCCCGACGCGGTAACCGATGCCCAGAGCCTCGATCCAGTTCAGGTTCTGCGTGAGCGACGGCGCGCCAAGGTCGCCCCGATGGGCGAAGTAGATGTAGAGGGCGAGCAGCAATGGCACCGCCGCGAGCCCCAGGGCCGTGTAGCGTATCGTCCTCGAATCCGCCGTGCGCGGAAGCGCGACCATCGCGATCGCTGCGAGGAGCGGGAAGAAGATCGTTATCGTGGTAATCACAGCCGTGCCCCTATCGCAACGGCGCCTACGGTGACGGCCGCTATCAAGGCCACCACGAGGAACCCATACTGTGCCCCCACTATCACCCCTATCACCAGAACGCTTACAAGAATGAACAGCGCATAGTTCTGCGCCCCGCCGCTCTGAAGCGGCCTGAGCCTCTCCCCGAGACCGGAGACCCCGCGCCCGACGCCCGAGACCATGCTCCCGAAAACCCGCCTGTCGAAGTAGGCCGTAGCCCTACCGAGCGCCATCGCCCGACGGACGATGAGCTTGTCGTAGATCGCGTCGAAGTACCAACCCCGATCCAGGAAAGTGTGAATGGGCGAGAAGCGGCGGGCGAGCGCGGCGGCTCGCTCGGGCTTTGGCACGTAGAGCGCGTAAGCTAGCCCTATTCCCGCGAGCGCCACCGCCACCGAGATCGCTCCAAGCACGTAGTTGAAAGAGTGAGTCTCCAGCTCCAGCGCCTCGACCGTGAACGCACTAGGAGCGACGAGCGCCGAGAAGAAGTCCCTTATCGGGAGACCGAAAGAACCTTCTGGAATGCCGAGGAAGCCGCTCACCACGGCGAGGATGGCCAGGAGGACCATCGGCCCCGTCATGATGCTCGGCGACTCGACTGCCTCCCTCGCGCCCTCCGTCCTCGGCTCTCCCATAAACGCGACGAAGATGGCGCGGAAGATGTAGAACGCCGTCAGAAAGACGGTCACGAGCGCCATTGCGTAGAGAAGATAATAGCCTTCCTCGAAAGCGCCGGCGAGGATCGAGTCTTTCGACCAGAAGCCCGAGAAGGGGAAGATACCGGCGAGTGAGAGCCCGGCCACAACCATCGTCCAGAATGTAACGGGCATCCTCCGCCTGAGACCACCCATGTCGAACATGTTGTAGCTGTTCATCGCGTAGATGATGCTGCCCGCCCCAAGGAAAAGCAGCGCCTTGAAGAAAGCGTGGTTGAAGAGGTGGAACATGCCGGCGGTATACGAACCGATCCCGAGCGCCATCATCATGTACCCGAGCTGCGAGATCGTCGAGTAGGCGATCACGCGCTTCATGTCCTTCTTCACCACCGCCATCGTCGCCGCCATGAGCGCCGTAAACCCGCCGATGTACGCGACCACCAGCAGTGCTCCAGGGCTCTGCACGAAGATGTCGTAGGTGCGCGCCACGAGATAAACCCCCGCCGCGACCATCGTGGCCGCGTGGATGAGCGCCGAGACCGGCGTAGGGCCTTCCATGGCATCCGGGAGCCACACGTGCAGCGGGAACTGGGCGCTCTTACCGACCGCGCCGACGAAGACCAGGATCAGGGCCGTCGTCAACACGGAGCCCCCTATGAACCCGGCCGCCGCCGCTTCGGAGATAGCGCTAAAGTCCGTCGTGCCGGTCGCGCGCCAGAACATAATAATCCCAATAAACAGCGCCGCGTCCCCGATGCGGGTGACGATAAACGCCTTCTGGGCAGCCTTCGCTGCGGATGGCTTCTCGAACCAGTGCCCGATCAGGAGGTACGAGCATAACCCGACGAGCTCCCAGAAGATGTACAACTCGATGAAGTTCGGTGCCACGACGAGCCCGAGCATCGAGGCCGTGAAGAGGTTCAGGATCGCGTAGTACCATGCGAACCTCTTGTCGTCCTCCATAAAAGCCCCGGAGTAGAGCTGCACCATCAAGCTCACGAAACAAACCACGACGAGCATCATCGCCGCGAGCCCGTCCACGTAGACCCCGATCGGGAATGAGCCGCCGGGACCGAGGTCTATCCAGTTCACCGCGAAGTCCACCGGCGCCCCAGTGCGGGCCACGAAGTACAGCGCGAACGCACTGAACACCAGCGAGGTCGCGACCCCGAAAATGGCTACGTACTGGGCGCCCTCCTTCAGGTAGCGCCCGAAGAGGGCCAGCACCAGAAAGACCAGCGCCGGTAGGCCGGGGATGGCCGCGATAATGAGTTGCAATCCAACGCTCTGCGTCATCTACTCCCCTAGCCTTTCAGCAAGTTGATCTCGTCCACATTCACCGTCTTGCGTGAGCGGTACACGGCCAGCACGATCGCCAGCCCAACGGCGACCTCGGCAGCCGCCACCGCGATCACCAGCACCGCATACCCCGCCCCGAATCCGCCAGCGTCCGGCAGGTAATCCGCGAAGGAGACGAGCGAGAGGTTAACTCCGTTGATCATCAACTCGATGCACATGAAAACGACCACGGCGTTGCGCCGGATAAGCGCGCCCCACGCCCCGATGGCGAACATGATCGCCCCGACGACGAGGTAACCCTCAAGCGGCAGGGCCGCGTTCAGCGTGTCTACAAACTGCTGTACCTGTGGCGGCACTACTCCTCCACCCCCCTATCGACCCCGTCGCCGACCCTTCTGCGGCTGACCACGATCGCCGCTATCACCGCGACGAGCAAGAGTACGCTCGCCACCTCGAAGAGCAGCCCGAAGATCGGGGGCGCCCCGTTCACGCCCAGCAGGTTCTCCCCGAACGCCTCAACGCTCCTCAAACCGTTCCCGGGCTCGTTTCCGGCCCAATCCTGGATCGTTACTATATAAGCGAGGAATGCCCCGACCCCGAGCGCTACAAAGAAGCCGGGCCACAACTGCCTCGAAATGATCGTCCGGTAATGCTTCGCCTGCGGCTTCTGGGTGAACATGATCCCGAACAGGATCACCACCGTCACCGCCCCGACGTAGATGAGCACCTGAAACGCCGCCAGCGCCGGTGCGTTGAGCATTATGTAGAAGCCTGCTATCCCAAGAAACGCCCCCGACATGAACAGCGCGGAGTGAATGATGCTGCGGCTCAACACCACGCCGAGGGAGCAGATCAGGGTCATCGAGGCCAGGAAGACGAAAGCGATGACCACGCTAGGCCGCGTCTTCCTTCTTCGGGGCCTTGCGCGGGGCCTTCTTCGGGGCGGCCTTACCCTCGGCGCTCTTTCCCGCTGCCGCCTTGCCCGCCGGCTTCTTCTTTTTCACGGCCGGCTTCGGGTCTATCGTCGGGTCAACCGGCCGCTCACCGAACTGCCGGGCGAGCTCCAGGCGGTTGTAAGCCTGGACTTCGAACTCCTCGGTATGGTAGATGCAGTTAACCGGACAGACCTCGACGCACAAGCTGCAGTACATGCAGCGCGAGTCGTCGATGACGAACCCGACCGCGTAAGGCTTCGGTTTCCCGGAGCCGTCGGCGTCGCGCTTGGTCTGCTCGATGGAGATGCAGTGGTCGGGGCAGATGCGCATGCACTGAAGGCAAGCGATGCACCGATCCATGTCCACGGTGAGCATCCCGCGGCTCCGCTCGTACGTCTGCTTTTTGTACTCTGGATACTGTCTTGTGACCTTTTTCTCGAAGAGGTGCTTGAGGGTTATCCCCATCCCCTTCAGAATTCCTTGTCCCAGCTGGGGCATCGTAGGAACCTTTCCTTTCTAAAAGACCGACGGGAACAGAAGCATCGCACCGGCGGTGACGAACAGCCATATCAGACAAGCCGGCACGAGTATCTTCCAGCCGAGGTCCATAAGCTGATCCATCCTGAGGCGCGGGACGCTCCAACGAACCCACTGGAAGGTGAACACGAGCAGCGCCGTCTTGAAACCGAACCAGACCCAGTTGAAGTTCCCGAGGTCCAGAAACTCGAAGGGCGGCTGCCAGCCCCCGAAGAAGAGCGTCACGGTGATCGCGGAGATCAGGCCCATTGAGGCGAACTCAGCCGCCTGGATCAAGCCCCAGGTCATCCCGGAGTACTCGACCATGAACCCGCCGACGATCTCGCTCTCGCCCTCCGGCAGATCGAACGGCACCCGTCTCGCCTCCGCGAGCCCCGCTATGTAGAAGACGACGAACATCGGCAGCTGCGGCAGGAAGTACCAGTGCCAGAACCCGCCGGCCTGAGCGTTGACCACATCCACGAGCGAGAGGCTCCCGGAGAGCATGATGACCCCGAGCAAACTCAAGATCAGCGGCACCTCATAAGAGATCATCTGAGCGGCGCCACGCAAAGCACCCAACAGCGAGAAGTTGGAGCGGCTCCCGTAGCCGGCCATGATTAAACCCAGAGCGCCGATAGAGGTCATTGCGATAAAGAACACGATGGCGACGTTGAGGTCCGCGATCACGGCGTTGGGCGCGAACGGGACGACGAGCCACACGAGTGCCGCCGGCAGAAACATGGCGATCGGAGCCGCCAGGAACACCCAGATATCCGCCCGGCTCGGCGCGAGGTTTTCCTTGCTGAACAGCTTGAAAACGTCCGCCGCCGGCTGCAAGAGCCCCCTCGGCCCCACCCGATTAGGGCCGAACCGCAGGTGGATGTAAGCGGAAACCTTCCGCTCGGCCATCGTGAAGACGGCGGCCAGGTTCAAGACCAGAAACAGTATCGCGCCGAAGGAGAGCAGGAACCTGAACGGCTCCTGGTTGAGAATATCCAAGCTCAAAACCTAAAGCCCTCCCTCTCCCATTATTTGTCCCACGCCCCGGACACCGGGTCTATAAGCCCCATAATCGCCATGATGTCCGGCAGGTAGTGCCCCGGCACGATCTCCGTCAGAAGCTGCATGTTCACCATACACGGCGTCCGGTAGTGGACCCGGTAAGGCGTGTCCGAGCCGTCGGAGACGACGTGCACCGCGTACTCTCCGCGCGCGGACTCGACCCGTCCGATGCCGTCGCCCTCCTTCGGCCGGAGGCGCCGGCCCGTGTCTCCCATCACCTCGCCCTCGGGCAGATTCTCCAGGATCTGCTTGATCATACGGATGCTCTGCCGGATCTCGCCTATTCTGCACCGGTACGAGGCCTCGACGTCGCCGGCATCGTCCGTGACGACGTCGAAGTCGAGATTTTTGTACCAGCCGTAGGGATAATGCTTGCGTACATCGAATTCGACGCCGGTGCACCTCAACGGCACCCCGGTCAGACCCATCTCGACCGCCTTCTCCGGCGCGATCTTCCCGACGCCGCGCGTCCTGGCCCGGAAGATCTCGTTCCCCTCTATGAGGTCCACGAAGTCGTTGTCGAAGCGTTGCTCGAGCCCCTCGATGTACTTCCACATCTTTTCGGGCATTCCCTCGGGGAGGTCGGCCTTGACGCCCCCGATGCGAATGTAGTGGAACATCATCCTCGCGCCGGTTACCGCTTCCATGATCCCCTGTATGCGCTCGCGCTCCCGAAACGCGTACAGGATAGGCGTGAACGCCCCGAGCTCCAGCATGAGGAAGCCTATGGAGGGGATGTGGCTCATGATGCGACTAAACTCGTTCATAAGCGCCCGCAAGGCGTCTGCCCGCGGCGGCAGCTCCACGTCGAGCAACTTCTCCACCGCTAGGCAGTAACCGTACTCCATGGCCATATTGTTCATGTAGTCGATGCGGTCCGTGATCGGGATGACCGCAGGATACATCCGGTTCTCGGAGATTTTTTCCTTGCTTCGGTGCAGATACCCCATGACGGGGTCGCATCGCACCACCGTTTCCCCGTCGAGCTCTAATATGAGCCTCAGGAGGCCGTGCATCGCGGGGTGCTGCGGCCCCATGTTCATGTCCAGCGTCTCTAGGCCGAACTCATCCCTGATGTCCGGGGTCGCGAGACGCCCGCTCAACCGGTTACCCGGGGTTACTTCCTCGGTGCGGCGTCCTTCGCTAAGCATCCCTTTTACCTCAAATTCTCGAAGGTGCGTTTGGTACTGATCTCAAAGCTTTTCAACAGCGGGTGGTGGTCGAAGTGGTCCTGCCACATGTACAGCCGCCTGAGGTCGGGATGCCCCTTGAAGGCGATCCCGAACATATCGTAGGCCTCCCGCTCGTGCCAGTTCGCCGTCGGATAGATATCCGTTGCGGTGTCGACCACCGGCTCCTCACCCTCCACTGTCGTCCTGATGCGCACCTGACCGCCGCGCAGATCCAGAAGCTCGTAGGTAATCTCGAAAGAACCCATCCGGTCCACCACGGTGATAAACGAGAGGTGCAGTATTCCAAGCCGCTCGCGCGCCGTCGCAAGGACCGAGCGCAGCACGTCGGGCTTGATCACGAGCCGCACCAGGTTGCCCTC
>JADDPY010000389.1 GCA_016781635.1 Rubrobacter sp. | reverse complement strand
CCACCGCTTCCACTCCTCCAGGTTCACCCCTACCACGACCTCTCCGACGATCTATTACGGTACCCTTCCCCGCCGACAGACGAGTCGCTCATAACAAACCGGCCGAGCCGTGGTCGGCGGCCTCATAGACAGAGGCTGCGAATGCCTGCAAGTCATCCCGGCAAGCCACGAGCTTACGCTCAACTTCCCCAAAGAGCGGCGCCGAAGCGGTGGCGGGCCCGGATCTTGCCCATCCATGTCTCCAGCTTGGCAAGGTCCTCCTCGTTCTCCTCTAGCTCGGTGAAGGTGAGATTGCCGGCACGACGCTCCTTGTACAACTCGGCGTGGAGATCGCGACAACGTCCCAAAACCTCCGCGTGCTCGGCGTCGCGCGCCTCGTCGAAGATTTTCTCCAGCTCCCCCGATCGCCCACCGAAGCACCCCGAAAAAGGTGTGTCGTGTCCCCAACCTCCCGAATCTCCCGCGCCACGCCGCGCATCGTCCGCTCCCCACCGGGATCGTCCGGCAGAGCAGCTACCCCGTTCTGCAGGTAGACTGCCCCGGCAGCCTCGAGTTTTTTCCAAACGCTCGCCCGGTAGCGGCTAGGCTTCGAAGGCAGCTTGTAGACCAGCACGAACCACCCCCGCTTGCCTTCTATTTCGTTATTAGTCACGTTCATAATATAACAGTAGTTATATTATGAACGTAAGGCAAAGATACCCGGCGAAGGCGCGAGCTAGGCCTCCGCGAGCTCCGGTCGTCTGGATTTTCGAGTTGGTAGGGCTCCCGAGATTATATCGAAAGCAGCGTTCGCTCCCCGCCCCCAGACCTAGGAGCGCTGCTTGAGCGGGTGTTGTTGGGTTGGGGCCTCTAGCTCCGTGCCCGCTAGCAACAAACTACCGCTCGGCGATGTTGATACACCTCTTGAGCGACCCTGCAAACACGGTTTCGACAGAAACAGATCTCAGGTTCCGGTTCACCATCCACAGGACCCGGATCACGAACTTACGCGGACTGTGCTGGCTCTTGACGTACCTGCCAGTCGTGCGGCGGTCTAACCCGGCTCGGCGTGCTCGCTCGTCTAAACTCCTCGGAGCATGCATGCTTCGTGCGGCTAAAGCTTTCTCTAGCCTGGACCGATAATTACTCAGACGTTGGGCTTGCAGGACTCGAACGAAAGGTGATTGGGGGCTTGGAAGCGGATCGTGGAAGAGCCCTGATTTCTACTGTACTCCCCGCCCCGGTGCCAGAAATTCCGAGTTACGGTGAGATAAGGCGCTCCGAAGTACCTCAGATGTCCCGTACTTATTGCCCGAT
>JADDPY010000448.1 GCA_016781635.1 Rubrobacter sp. | reverse complement strand
TCCGGAGACGGCGAGGCAATAGACGTCCTCGTGTAACGGGAGCTCCAGGCCTCCATAAATTCCCCGTAAGATCCCGCGCGAATGGCCTCTCGCGCCTGGCGGCACAGGTCGCCCATGAAACGCACGTTGTGCAGCGTGACGAGCCGGTGCGCGAGAAGCTCGTTCTCGCGCACGAGGTGCGCGAGATAAGCTCGGCTGTAACCCGTGCAGGCCTCGCAGGGACATTCGGGGTCGAGGGGGCCGAAGTCGCGCCGGAAGCGGGCGTTTCTAAGGTTCATCCTGCCACCCGCGGTGAGAGCCATACCGTGGCGCGCGAGGCGTGTCGGAAGGACGCAGTCGAACATGTCTACCCCGAGCGCGATCACCTGCAGGATGCCGACCGGATCCCCGATGCCCATAAAGTACCTCGGCTTCTCCGCCGGAAGGTTGGGCGCGACGAGGGCGAGCATCTGTAGCATCTCCTCGCGAGACTCCCCCACCGAGAGCCCCCCGACGGCGTAGCCGGGGAAGTCGAGCTCGACGGTACGCCGCAGGCTCTCCTCCCTGAGATCCGGGAAAAGCCCGCCCTGCACGATCCCGAAGAGCGCCTGATCCCGCCTCGTATGTGCCTCCCGGCACCGCTCGGCCCACCGCGCCGTCCGCCTCAACGACTCCTCGTGGTACCGGCGCGGGGCATTCGCGGGGGGACACTCATCCAAAACCATCGCGATGTCCGCCCCGAGATCCTCCTGGGCCTTCGTCGTGAGCTCGGGGGTGAAGAAGTGCGAAGACCCGTCGTAG
The DNA here is from genome assembly GCA_016781635.1 of Rubrobacter sp. GTDB lineage: Bacteria > Actinomycetota > Rubrobacteria > Rubrobacterales > Rubrobacteraceae > Rubrobacter_F. Next base: position 4,906 of record JADDPY010000448.1, on the reverse strand, counting down.
ACGGAGGAGAACCGGACACCCTCCTCGGAGAGCTTGCGCTTGTGGGCGAGCGAGAAGACCTGGTAGCCCCCGGAATCCGTGAGCATCGGCCCCCCCCAACCGGAGAAGCCGTGCAGCCCACCCGCCTCCCGCACCACATCGGCCCCGGGCCGCAGGTACAAATGATAGGTGTTACCGAGCACGACCCCCGCGCCCGTCCAGCGGAGGTCCCCCGGGGTCAGCCCCTTTACGGACCCCTTCGTCCCCACGGGCATGAAGGTCGGCGTCTCGACCTCGCCGTGCGGGGTGCGCAATACTCCGACGCGTGCCTCGCCGTCGCGCGCCGTGACCTCTATCGTAACGGGCACGCTCAAACCCGGCCCCGCCCACCATTGAGAAGGAGCATCGCGTCGCCGAAGGAATAAAAGCGGTAGCGTTCCTTTACGGCCACTGCGTATGCCTCCCGGACGAGGTCCTTGCCGGCGAAGGACATCACCATCGCGAGCAGGGTCGAGCGCGGGAGGTGAAAGTTGGTGAGGAGGGCGTCGACGGCGCGCCAGCGGTAGCCGGGGGAGACGAAGAGCTCCGTCTCTCCCTCGAGTTCCCCGCTCGCCGCCCAGCTCTCCAGGGTACGAGCCGCCGTCGTCCCGACCGCAAACACACGCTCCGCCTCCCCCACCCGCCGCGCAGTCTCCTCCGGTACGAAATACCGCTCTGCGTGCATTTGATGTTCGGTCAGTTCTTCCGTCCTAACCGGCGAGAACGTCCCGGTTCCGACGTGCAGCGTGATCTTCTGTACCTCGGCTCCTACCCGGTCTACCCCGTCGAGCACCCGCTCGGTGAAGTGGAGACCGGCGGTCGGAGCGGCGGCCGAGCCGGGTACCCTGGCGTAGACCGTCTGGTATTCCTCCTCGGCCTCCGGCGTCGCACTTATATATGGGGGAAGAGGCATACGGCCGTGGCGGCCCAACAGCGCCGGAACATCCGTCGCCGCGACCGCCCAGCGTCCATCGCCGAGGGGCTCCAGGAGTCGCAGAGAGTCGCCGTTCACGGAGAGTTCCATCCCGGGCTTCAGGCGGCGGCTCGGGCGCGCGAGGACCTCCCAGGAGCCGTCGTCGATCTCCCCGAGGAACAGGAGCTCCGCCGCCCCCCCTCCCGGCCTCCGGGCGACGAGCCGCGCGGGGAGCACCTTGGTTTCGTTCAAGACGAGGGCGTCACCGGGGCGCAAAAAGCCCGGGAGGTCATAGAAGACGCGGTGGGAGATCTCACCGGTCGCCGCGTCCACAACCATCAGACGCGACGAGTCCCGCGGGACGGCCGGTCTCTGGGCGATCAACTCCTCCGGTAGCTCGTAGTCGAGCTCGCTGGTCCGCACGGTAGATCTAGCGGCGAAGGAAAATGTTAAGGAGGATGGTGCCGACGACGGAGAGCAGGATCATCAACCCCAGCGGGAAGTAGACCGTGAGCGCACCCCGCCGGAAGACGAGGTCCCCTGGCAACCGGTCGAGCCCGAGGCGTCCGAACAGCAGAAAAAGTACACCAAGCGTCAGCAGCACCAGCGCCGCGCCGATCAACACCTTTCCTATGCTTGCGATCTCCATGCACACATTCTACGTCCGCCCCCCGCAATCGCCAACGACATCCGGACGGATAAAGTAGAAGGCTCTCCCAACGCGCGGGGCAGATTACGGTCACGGCTCCCTGCATCCGGTGCGACTCTGCATCGTGGACGCGGTAGGATGCCGTAGTTATGACGCTCCGTCGCATCATCCCAATACTGGCCCTCCTCGTTCTGCTGTCCCTGACGGCTTGCGACGCGCAGGAGGAGAAGCAGCCGCCCCCGGACAAAGCGGAGGGGCTGCGCTCCGCGGTGACGGCGGAAGCAATACTGCACCACGCCCGTCTCTTTGAAGTGGCGGCGGAGGCAAACGGGGGGAACCGGGCGGCGGGCACATCGGGCTACAACGCGTCGGCGGAGTACGTGGCGGATCAGCTTCGGAAGGCCGGATATACCGTCGACGTCCAGCCGTTCGAGGCTCCGTATTACGAGGAGCTCCTCCCGGCGAAGCTGGAGGTTGTCGCCCCGGACAAACGCCCTTATCAGGAGGGTGAAGATTTCTCGACACTGCAGTTCTCGGGCTCGGGGGCGGTCGTCGCACCCGTCCGCGCGGTCGACCTCGGGGAGCCGGGGGACTCGTCGAGCGGCTGCGAGCGCTCGGACTTCCAACGTCTCGTGCGGGGCGAGGTCGCCCTTCTGAGGCGCGGGTCCTGCCCCTTTGAGGAGAAGGCGCTGCAAGCCGAGGAGGCCGGGGCCTCCGCCGTCGTGATCTTCAACGACGGCGGAGAGGGTCAGACCGGCATCCTCAAGGGCGGGACGCTCGGGGGGCCGGGGATAAGCATCCCCGTCGTGGGCGCTAGCTTCGACGTGGGCGAGGACCTCGCGAACCTCGTCGAGGACGGGCGCGAAGCGGCGGTCCGGGTGGCGGCCTCTACCGTCTCGGAGAACCGGCGGACAACGAACGTGATCGCGGAGACGAAGTCCGGGGACGAAGATGGGACCGTGGTCGTGGGAGCGCACCTAGACTCCGTGAGCGAGGGACCCGGCATAAACGACAACGGCTCGGGCTCGGCCACGATCCTCGAGATCGCACGCCAGATGTCCGAGCTCGGCATAAAACCCCGGAAAAAAGTCCGCTTCGCTTTCTGGGGGGCGGAGGAGCTCGGCATGCTCGGCTCCAAGCACTACGTCGAGCGTCTGTCGGAGGGAGAGGTAGATGAGATCGGGGCGTACCTGAACTTCGACATGCTCGGCTCTCCAAACTACGTACGCTTCGTCTACGACGGGAGTTCGGGTCCGTTCGGCTCCGGGAACGTCGAGGAGGTCTTCATGGACTACTTCGCCTCGCAGAATCTGGAGGCCCGAACGGACTCGACCCTCGAAGACCGCTCGGACCACGGTCCCTTCGCGGAGGAGGGCGTCCCGGTGGGAGGCCTTTTCACCGGGGCCGAGGGGACGAAGACGAAAGAGGAGGCCACCCTGTTCGGTGGTGAGGCGGGCGAGCCCCATGACCCTTGCTACCACGAGGCCTGCGACACCGTCGAGAACCTCAACCCACGCGCGCTCGACGAGATGTCCGACGCGGCGGCCCACGCCACGCTAGTCCTCGCCGACGAGGAATAGCCCGGCCTCTACCTCACGTCTCCCCCTTCGCCGAGCTCGGAGAGCAGGCCCCGGAGGTCGAGCGGGCGAGTAAACATGTCGAGGCCGCCGTCCTCGGTGCGGGGCCACTCCTCCTCGGGACGGTCCCAGTAGAGTTCGACCCCGTTGTCGTCCGGGTCGCGGAGGTAAAGGGCCTCGGAGACGCCGTGATCGGAGGCGCCGTCGAGCCCGTAGTCGGCGTCGACGAGCGCGCGGAGGGCGAGGGCGAGCTCGCGGCGCTCGGGGTAGAGGATCGCGAGGTGAAAGAGCCCGGCCGAGCGCGCGGGCGCCGGAGGCGCGTTCCGGCTCATCCAAGTGTTGAGGCCGATGTGATGGTGGTACCCGCCTGCCGACAGAAAGGCCGCGTCTTCGCCGTACCACTGCATAACTTCGAAGCCGAGTATGTCCCGGTAGAAGCCCAGGGCGCGCTCGATGTTCGCCACCTTGAGATGGACGTGCCCTATGCGCGTACCGGGGTGAATGCGTCTGGCCTGCGCCTTGCCCTGCTTATCGGATTCCATGAAAACAACCTTTCCTCGCCTGTGGTTCCCCGAATTCTAACCCTCGGGGTTGCGGCGTCCCCGGGCGTTCACCAGTAGCACGCCACAGAGCGAGAGCGCCCCGCCTGCCACCGATAGTAGCGTGGGCACCTCGCCGAGCCATGCCCACGCTATGAGGAACGCGAGCACCGGGATGACGTAGAGGAAGCTGACCGCGACCGATGCGGGCATGCGGGAGAAGGCGTAGCCCAGCGCGAGGTAGGCGCCGACCGTCGGGAAGATTCCGAGGTAGACGACGCTCAGGGTGGCATCTAACGGGGCTTCTCGCACCTCGCCCACGAGCCCCGGGGAGAAGACCAGCATAAAGAGGGTGCCCGCCCAGATGGAGTACGTCGTGAACCTGAGGGAGCCGTACCTCTCCAGGTACGGCTTCTGCATGACGAAGAAGAAGCTCTCCCCGACGGCGGCGAGCAATATGACGAAAGCGCCGGAATCTAAACCGAGCGCCTCGCCCTCTCCTACCGAGATCAGAAAAACCCCCGCGAAGCTAGCGGCGCTCCCTACCCACCCCCATGCTCGGAGCTTCTCCCCCAGAAACGCCATCGCCAGCAGGGCCGTAAAGACCGGCACGGAGGCGATGATCAAACTGGCCGCTCCCGCCTCGACCGTCACCTCCCCGTATGCCAGCCCCACGTGGTAGACGGTGAACCCCAGAAAGCCGGCGAGCAGGATGGCCGGGACGTCCCTGAGCAGCGGCAGCGGCATCCGCACGGAGGCGGCATAGACCGCCAGAAGCCCCGAGCCCACGAGAAACCTGAGCAGGGCGAGGTGCCCCGGTGTGTAGCCCTCCAGCCCGGCCCGTATCCCGGCGAACGCCGACGCCCATATAAGGAGCACCGCCCCAATGGCCGTCAAAACACGTGCGTCGAGCCCCTCCTTCACGCCCGGATTCTCGCACACGGCCTCGTTGCGCCGCCCCATAGTATGGGGAGAACGGGCTGGATCCATTGCGGCTCGGGTATTTTTCGGGGTCAGGCTGTAGTATGAGGAGCGGGAGGATCAGCGTACGAAAACGGAGGCATCGTGGAAACAACAGACCTTAGACACAAGAGCCGTACGATCCTCGAGGGCCGGGACAGAGCCCCGGCGCGCTCGATGCTCAAGGCTATAGGCTTCGACGACGAGGCGCTGAGCAAGCCCATAATCGGGGTGGCGCACACCTGGATCG
>JADDPY010000681.1:3969-5560 GCA_016781635.1 Rubrobacter sp. | reverse complement strand
ACGGGGGCTAGTCTTACTATGGGAAGCGCTACTTCCCTGGTATTGATCTTCACGCGATTGTGAGGGTGGGGAGCGTCGGGAGGTATGTGCAGTAGGAAGAGGTTTGCGGTAAGTTGGGTATGGGCGTTTAGTGTACGTAGTTTGTAGGTTCAATACACAGATTAGGAGTGATGATGGCTGATACCGAGGTAGATCGGGAGTTCATACAGAAGCAGAAGGAGCGGTTGGAGGAGTCCCGCGTGGAGCTTCGCAGGATCGCTGATGGTATGGAAGAGGACATTCGTGATCGCGGGGAGGACGAGGGTGATCTCACCGAGCACGACTCTAGCGATATGAGCCAGTCGATCTTTACGCGCGAGATGGACGCTACGGTGGGACATGTTATGGAGGGGCGGCTGGACTTTGTAGAGCGAGCCTTGCAGAAGATCGAGGAGGGCACGTACGGCTTCTCCGACGTGAGCGGGGAGCAGATCTCCAAGGGACGATTGGAGGCCGTACCGGAGGCGATTTACAAGGTCGATGAGCAACAGGACTTCGAGAATGGGCGTCGTTACCGGCAAGAAATCAACGAAGATAGTCAGCCGCCGCTCTCCTAATCCTTGTGTGAGAGGGCTGACGAGGCCCCATCAGGGTGGCGGTATAATGTATCCATGAACCGACATTCTTTTGGCGGAGAAGATGAAAGGGCTCGTAGCAAGGAGCCCTTGTTCCGCAGCGACTTGCAAGACCATCCTGAACCACCTCGATATGAGCCTACAAGGCCAGAGGGTGGGGTGTGGAGAACCGTCAAGCGTCTCTTCGCCCCGCTTGTCGCGGTTGGTTTGCTACTCTCGAAGTTTAAGTTCCTGCTCTTCGCCCTGCTGAAGATCAAGTTCGTGGGTACCGCGCTAACCGCTCTTTTGAGCATCGGAGCTTATGCGCTGATCTTTCCGGTATGGTTTGCGGTGGGTTTCGTGCTTCTTATCTGGGTGCATGAGATGGGACACGTCTTGCAGCTCAAACGCGAGGGAATTCCGGCGTCGGCACCTATGTTTATCCCGTTTGTCGGGGCGGTCGTGGCTATGAAGCAGATGCCAAAAAACGCTCTGGTCGAGGCGCGGGTAGGGCTTGCGGGGCCGGTGCTCGGCACGATGGGGGCGCTGGGAGCGCTCGGGCTTTACGCCTGGACGCAGGCGCCGCTGTTGCTGGCGCTCGCCTACGTTGGGTTCTTTCTCAACCTGATCAACCTGATCCCCGTATTGCCGCTGGACGGGGGGCGAGCGATGGGCGCGCTGTCGCCGACGTTCTGGATTTTCGGGGTTGGGCTCATGGTCGCGCTCGTGTTTATGACGACCCTCAGCCCGATAATCCTGCTGCTCGTCGCCCTCTTCGGAGGTCCGGAGCTCTGGCGCAGATGGCGTACACGCAACACGCCCGAAGGGCGGGCTTACCATGAGATCGAGCCGCGCTATCGTTTCGCGGTGGGGCTCGTTTATCTGGTTCTGGCCATCTCACTCGTCCTACTTATGGGGGTTACTGACGTGCCGGCGCCACCAGGTTCGCCGCAGGGCGTTCCTGTGCGCGTTTGAGGACGATCCTCTACACCGGCAAG
>JADDPY010000681.1:2146-3959 GCA_016781635.1 Rubrobacter sp. | reverse complement strand
CGGGAAGACCAGCGTTGCGGCGGCTACGGCGCTAGGAGCGGCGCGCTCCGGCAAGAAGGTCCTGGTTATGAGCACGGACCCTGCACACTCTCTCTCGGACGCGTTCGACGAGCCCGTGGGGCCGGAGCCGAGGGAGATGGCGGAGGGTCTGTATGCTCAGGAGATGGATCAGGGGTCCATGCTTTAGGAGCACTGGGCGGAGATCCAGGAGTACATGACCACTCTGTTCGAGTGGCAGGGGACGAATACAATCGCGGCCGAGGAGCTCGCGATGCTGCCCGGAATGGATGAGCTTTTCGGGCTGCTGATGGTCCGCAGGCATCACGAGGAGGGACTATACGACGCGCTGGTCGTGGACGCCGCCCCCACGGGTGAGACGCTGCGGCTCCTGAGCTTACCGGACCAGATGGGGTGGTACGTCGAGAAGATTTTTCCCGTACAGCGCAGTGCAGCGAAGTTCGTGCGACCGTTCGCCAGAAGAGCCAAGATGAGTGCTCTACCGCCTCTTCCCGAGGACAGCTTCTTTGGGGCGCTCCAGCGCTTCTATGACTCGGTAGCTGGTGTGGGCGAGGTCCTGACCGATCCGGAGAAGACCTCGGTGCGGCTCGTGACGAACGCGGAGAAGATGGTAGTTGCCGAGTCCCGGCGAGCTTACACGTACCTCAACCTCTACGACTACGCGGTGGATGCGGTAGTGGTGAACCGCCTGCTCCCTGAGACGGTCTCCGACCCGTACTTCAAAGGATGGCAGGAGGCCCAGGCGCGCCACCTCGCGAGCATAGAGGAGGCGTTCTCGCCGCTCCCGATCTTCAAGGCAAGGCTTTTCGAGCGGGAGATGTACGGGCTGGAGGCGTTGAACGCGCTCGCTCAAGAGGTCTTCGGTGAAGAGGATCCGCTGCGGCGCTTCTCCCAAGGTTCCACCCACGACATCTTGAAGGTCGACGGCGGCTACGAGGTAGTCCTGAACCTGCCGCCCATCGAGAAGGGGAGCGTGGACTTGTCGAAGAAGAGAGCGGACCTTATGGTGCGGGTAAGCGGGTATAGACGCAACGTCCTGCTGCCGGACTCGATGGTCCGCCTGCGGGCGGCGGGAGCGCGAATAGATGGCGACAAGCTTAGGATCAGGCTTGCCAATGGCTGAGGGGGGCGGGGGCGCCGCACACCGATCCTCGGGGTCCTGGCTTACGTGCTCGTGCCGGGCGAGCGGCGCAAGCGCGCGTCCGGGCACTTTCGTCGGGCGGGCCTCGAAGCCCTCAAGGGCATAGGTGAGCTTGCTGCCCTTCCCGAAAGGCGGAGGCCAGGTACCGGGACGGAGCGCCGGGAGCGCATAGAGATAGAGTAGTTCCGCGCCCCTGCGGCGTGCTGAATGCTTCAGCGCGGAGATGTGTTTGGGGTTCACGTAACTCTTATTTCGCTGGCATTCGTGATAGGTGCCGGGTGCAGCGTAGGGTCGTGAGGATGATAAGAGGTTTTGCGTAGCGTCTACTCTCGCCGCTGGCTCCGTAGGGTCGGGGTGGCGGGAGGGGCATTGATGCTTGCGGGGCCATTGGGCCGGGACCGGTTGGATGTTCTTTGGAGGGTTTGCGGCGCGTCGTGGGGTTTGGCGTGAGGGGGTGTCGGTAGTAAGATACGTTTACACATTTTCGGCAGGTTTTCGTTAGTATCGACGGGAGTTACGCATGGAGAACGGGCAGTCGACCGGGACGTTCCGGGTCAAGAGTGGGATGGCCCAGATGCTCAAGGGCGGGGTCATCATGGATGTGGTGAACGCCGAGCAGGCGAAGGTGGCCGAGGAGGCCGGGGCCGTCGCGGT
>JADDPY010000681.1:0-2089 GCA_016781635.1 Rubrobacter sp. | reverse complement strand
GAGCGACCCCGAGATGATCCAGGGCATCCAGGAGGCCGTCTCCATCCCCGTGATGGCGAAGGCGAGGATCGGGCACTTCGTCGAGGCGCAGGTTCTGGAGGCCCTCGAGGTCGACTATATAGACGAGTCCGAGGTCTTGACGCCGGCCGACGAGGCGCATCACATCGACAAGGCGGCCTTCTCCGTGCCGTTCGTGTGCGGGGCGACAAACCTCGGTGAGGCGTTGAGGCGCATCGGCGAGGGGGCGGCCATGATCCGCTCCAAGGGCGAGGCCGGGACCGGCAACGTCGTCGAGGCGGTTCGGCACATGCGCTCGATCGTAGGCGGCATCAAGAAGCTCACCGTGCTGGACTTCGAGGAGTTGATGACGGAGGCGAAGAACCTTCGGGCGCCTTACGAGCTCGTGCGCTGGGTAGCGGAGAACGGTCGGCTGCCGGTCGTATTGTTCACGGCGGGCGGTATCGCAACACCGTCCGACGCGGCGCTGATGATGCAGCTCGGGGCGGACGGGGTGTTCGTGGGGAGCGGCATCTTCAAGAGCGGGGACCCGGTCTCGCGCGCCAGGGCGATCGTTCGGGCTACCACGAACTTCAAGGACGCGAAGGCGGTCGCGGAGGCCAGCCGGGGTCTCGGGGAGGCGATGGTCGGCCGCGAGATGGGCGACCTCTCGGAGGGGGAGAAGCTAGCGACGCGTGGCTGGTAACGGTTACAGTGCCGGGGGCCGTCCGGTAACGGCCCGCAAGGCGGATCGGCCGGTAGCGGTTCGAGATGCTAATCCGGAACAGACCGGCCCCGCGAAGGTAGGTGTGCTCGCGTTGCAGGGCGACGTGCGCGAGCACGTCGAGATCCTGACGAAGCTCGGGGTCGAGCCGGTGGAGGTCCGCAGAGACGAGGATCTTCGGGGGCTCGCCGGGTTGATCGTGCCGGGGGGCGAATCCACCGTTATAGGGAAACAGATGTCCGAGGCGGGGCTTCTGGACGGGGTGCGCAGCTTTTTTTACAAGGGTGGTCCTGTCTGGGGGACTTGCGCCGGGATGGTGCTCGCCGCTTCCGCGACGACGGGCGAGCGCCAGCCGCTGTTGGGGCTTATGAACGCGCTCGTCGAGCGCAACGGGTTCGGGCGCCAGGTTCACTCCTTCGAGGCGGATCTCGAGGTCGAGGGGTTCGAGCGGCCGTTCCCCGGGGTGTTTATTCGGGCGCCGTTCTTTGAGGACGTGGGACCCGGGGTAGAGGTTATAGGTAAGTTAGGGGAGAGGATCGTTGCGGCAAAGGGGGAGAACATCCTCGTTACGGCGTTCCACCCGGAACTGACGGACGACGTCAGGTTTCACGAGTACTTTTTACGGGAGGTGTGCGGTATATGAGCGGGCATTCCAAATGGTCCACCATCAAACGGAAGAAGGGTGCTGCGGACGCTAAGCGCGGGGCGCTCTTCGGGAAGCTCTCCAAGGCGATAACCATGGCGGCGCGCGAGGGGGGCGGAGATCCGGAGATGAACCCATCCTTGGGGCTCGCAGTTCAGAAGGCCAAGGCCGGCAACATGCCCAACGACAACATCCAGCGGGCCATAGACAAGGGGACGGGCGCGGGCGCCGACGCCGAGACCTACGAGCGGATCACCTACGAGGGCTACGCCCCGGGCGGGGTCGCGGTGCTCGTCGACGTCCTGACGGATAATCGGAACAGGACGGCCTCCGATGTACGCTACGTGTTCTCCAAAAACGGCGGGAAGCTCGGGACGAGCGGGTCGGTTTCCTACCTCTTCGAGAGGAAGGGTGTGATCCTGATCCCCATCGAGGGCGTGGACGAGGATGTTCTCATGGAGGCCGCGCTCGATGCAGGGGCAGAGGACGTTGAGACCTCCGAGAGCGATTATCGCGTCGTCACCTCGCCGGAGGACTTCGCGGCGGTCAGGGATGCCCTGCGCGACGCGGGCATCGAGTTCGAGAACGCCGAGATCACGATGCAGCCCCAGAACAGCATAGACCTCGATGTCTCGACCGCGAAGCAGACCCTCAGGCTTATAGACACGCTGGAGGAGAACGACGACGTCCAGGAAGTCTTCGCCAACTTCGACATAAGCGATGAG
>JADDPY010000373.1 GCA_016781635.1 Rubrobacter sp. | reverse complement strand
GCTCAGTCGGTAGCTGCTGGTAGACCTCAGCCCACAGCGCCTGGTCCACCTGCTGCTCGCGTGCTTTGCGCGCCTGCTCAGCACGGCCCGACGCATCCAGCAGGCGCATCGTGGCGTCAATGCGCCCATTCTGCTCATTCAGAATGCCGACGGCCATATCAGTGGGCACCTCGTACCAGATATCGGGCTGGCGCGAGGTCTGGCGGTCCGCATCCCGTGTCAGGTTATTGACCACGATGATGCCCTGGCGCGCGGGGCGACCGGGGTTCGGTTCCGGTGGATGCTCAATCACTTCGATTTCTTTGACACCGAGCTTCCGCAGTCGTTCGGCTTCCTGTTGGGCTGTTGGCATGGTCGTTGGTTCCTTGTGCTACAAAAAGATTTGGACGCTGTTGCGCTCGCCGTACCAGCAGGCCAGGGCCAGCGCTAACACGAGGTCGTCATGTTTGCCCTCGCGGGCGTTGAATGTCTCATTGGCCGCGGCCGTCACCTTGACCTGGAAGTTTTGCAGCTCGCTGGTCAGCAGCGCCGTCTCCGGTAGCGCCTGGGCAAAGCGGAGCCGCTCGCCCTGCAGCAGCACCTGCACCGTGCCCACCAGCTCGCGCTTGGGCACGTAGGACCAGCCATACTCCGTCCGCGAGTCATTGCCGGCCG
>JADDPY010000227.1 GCA_016781635.1 Rubrobacter sp. | reverse complement strand
TCGCGAGAACCTACCCCGCAGCAGATATGTGTATTTGGGCACAAAAAGAATGTACAAATGCTTTATTTCTGGCATTTTAAGCAGCGTGGGCGGGTATGCATCCTGAGTGCAGGGACGTACACCATAACCGCGGGGAACCGCGAGGAGGATAGGAACGATGGACCAAAGCTAGGCGCAGAACGTGAATCAGGCCGCGCAGCAGGTCACGCAGGGGACCTCGTAAGCCTTACAACGATAAGCGAGCAGGCCGTCTCCGTCATGCAGGGAAACATGCAACTCGCCCAAAACGTCTTCCAGAGTTCCATGCAGCAGCTCCAGCAGCAGACGCAGGCCGCGCAGCAGATGTCCCAGACCCTCTCCGAGCAATCCCAGAGTCAGCAGCCGGCCGTCCAGACGCTGGTCCAGGAGTCCACCAACATGTACTCGGACTTCCTGAACACCACCATGTCCTTCTACCAGCAGGGCATGCAGGCCTGGGCCCAGGCCGCTCAGCAGGGCATGCAGGCCGCCGGCCAGGCCGCCCAGCGGTAGAAAGCACGGGCAGCCCGGAGCGCTTCCTCCGGTAGAGGAGAACCCGGACAGCACCTTATCGAGCGGGAGCGTCCGGCTAACGTTCTCGCTTTCTTTTGGATGGATGAAACCGTCCCGCCCCCCGAGGTGGAGGAAGTGGAGCTTTCGCCCCCGCCCGAGGCATCCCCAAGCATCCTCGACGAGCTGCCCCCGCCGCCGGCGACGGAGGAGCAGAACGTTGGAGAAACGCCGACGGCTCCGATGGCCCCGGAGCCGTCGGACGCGCCCCCCGTCGAGGCTCCGCAGACGGAGGGCTCGCGGGTCAGGCGGGTGACGGCTACGGCAGCGGCCCGCCGTAAGGCGGAGGAGCTTGGCGTGGACCTCCTCGAGGTCGAGGGGACCGGGCCGAACGGCCGGATCACGGTCGATGACGTGCGAAGGTCGGGCGAGTAGGGCGGTCCCGGCGGTAGACCAAACCCCGGGCCCCGTACCGGTGAACGCGACCGGAGGAGGTTCTGCCCGTGGAGCGATTGTCCCTGCCCCCGTGCCTGATGGCTGTGGCTGCCAGAGATTGTGCAGGTTGGTGGGGGCACCCGCTCCACTCCGGAGGGCGTAGAGATCTCGCCGAGCGTCGCATGGGCGCCGTGGTAAGAAGACAGGAGCGCCCGGATGCTGTAACCTGTGTGGCACAGGGTGATGTTTATAATGTCTCTTGCGCTCTCTTGGCGCAGCGGGGGCTTTCGGAATAGGGGGTAGAATAGGGGGTAGCGTTGGCTGGTACGCAAGCAAGCGAGGAA
>JADDPY010000504.1:347-1091 GCA_016781635.1 Rubrobacter sp. | reverse complement strand
CGATGACCCTGTCGTTGACCTCATGGTTCCAGTGGACGGGGACGCCGTCGAGGTCCCTGCGCAGGTCCACCGCAAGGACGGTGAGCTGATGGTCACCTTGTTCTCGCGCCAGGACGGACCCGCGTGGACGTACTCCCTAGCTGCGTTTCGGGCTGCCCTTGACCGCGCGGCAGAGCAGTTGCACATGAGTGGCTAGGGCGTGTCTCCGTACTTGAGTGGGGTCGGCCGGTGATGCTGCGCGCATGACGCGTGCGGCGGTGCTCAGTGATGACATGTGGGCTCGGATCGAGCCGTTGCTCCCGCCGTTGAAGGGAGCGATGGGCAAGCCGATGAGGCCGCACCGGCCGCTGGTCGAGGGTGCGATCTACCGGTACCGCACTGGTGTTGCGTGGCGTGACTTGCCGGCTGAGTTCGGGCCGTGGCAGACGGTGTGGAAGCGGCATCACCGCTTCTCGCTGGACGGCACGTGGGACCGCGTGCTGAGCGCGTTGCAGAGCGCCGCGGACGCAGACGGTGACATCGACTGGCGGGTGTCGGTCGACTCGACCGTCAGTCGGGTGCATCAGCACGGCGCGACCGCTGCGAGGTCACTTCTGAAGCCGACGTCGCACACGGGGGGCTCGGTCGAACTACAAGGATCGTGAGCGGCGCAGGGACGAACCGGACGATCACGCCATCGGCCGGTCCCGTGGCGGCCTGACGACCAAGACGCACTGCCTGGTCGATGGTGTGGGCCGGCCGCTG
>JADDPY010000504.1:0-182 GCA_016781635.1 Rubrobacter sp. | reverse complement strand
GCGGAGGACTACAGGAGCCGCAACGTCGTGGAACGAGCCTTCAACCAGCTCAAGAACTGGCGCGGTCTGGCCACCCGCTAGGACGAACACGCGCAGGTCTACCGGGGCGGCGTCGTGCTCGCCGCGATCCTGCTCTGGCTCAGATGACTACGGAGACACGCCCTAGCCTCGACGTCGATGGA
>JADDPY010000699.1 GCA_016781635.1 Rubrobacter sp. | reverse complement strand
CCATCCCGACTCCGGGACAGCGCGCCCGGATCTCCTCCAGGCTCTGGTGCTGCTCTGCCGCCAATGCTCCCAGTACCGCCAACCTCTGCGGCGTTGCCTTGTACCCGCGGCCCCGCATCTTCCCGACCGCGCTCTCTATGCTCAGACAGACCACCCCGTCTCTAGCTCACAACTGAAAAACTTTTTCGTTTACAGGTTATCAGACGGGGTGGTTCTGGGCAATCAACGTTATCGTTCTAGGGAAGCTGAGCGCTTCGGCAGGCTGACGTAGACGTAGGTGTTCTCATACTTCGCCAGACCCAGCCGCCTGGCTACGGCAGGCGTGAGGTCGATACCCGCGGGGTTGAGGACCTCGCGGCCGAATTCGTCCTTGCCACCGTTGTAGTTGTCGAAGAAAGCGGCGGTTGCCTCGGGCTTGCCGCGCGGGAGGTTCTTCCACATCCTACGCCTCGTCACCGGGTCCCACCAGTTATCGTAGGTGTTCCAGGGACCAACCTCCTTGATCGGCGCGCTGGCCGATCGATTGCTTAGACGACTGATGTGCAATGAGCTAGACCAACAGGCCCGCCAGGTGGCGTAGCGGTCGGCCGAGGGAGCCGTTGATCCGTTGGCCGCAGGTGTACGCTGCGACCTTGGCGGCCAAGCGTGTCAGCAGCCCGCCGAGGGTCTTCGCGCGGTGGCGCTCCAGCCCGAAGAAATCCTTGAGCTGACCGATCACCCCCTCGATGATCTGGCGCTTGCCGGACGCCCACCGCCGATCCTTCTCGGGCCACGCCCGGCGGGAGTTGTTCTTCGGGGTGGCCGCGACAAGTGCGCCGTAAACTTCCATCCACAGCCGCTCCCACTCGACCCCGGTGAACCCCTTGTCGGCCAGGTAGGCGTCGTAGCGATCCTGGGCCACGAGGGCGTCCCCTATGGGTCTCTCGTCCGAAGCTGCAGGCGCCAGGCCGAAAGCGGTGACGACGCCCGCGGGGTCCACCACCAGCGCCACCTTGAACCCGTAGACCCACTCGGTCTTCGACGCGCTGCGCCCGAAGCTCGCTTGTCCGGCGAAAAGCCCCTTGCGCCAAGCCCTCACCCTCACGATCGCCGGGACGAGGGTGGTGTCCAGGACACGGTACACTGCCGAGGTCTCGGAGAGCTCTTGGGCGAAGGCCCGCTGCAACGCGCGCATCTCGGGCTCCAAGGCCCGGATGCGCCGGTTGAGCTGGCCCTGGGAGCACAGGGTGGGGAAGTAGCGGCGCAGGTGCGCGTC
>JADDPY010000264.1 GCA_016781635.1 Rubrobacter sp. | reverse complement strand
CGTTGCTGCTGCCGTTGGTGGTCGCGGCGCTCCTGAGGCTACTACGCGCGCCCTCGGCAGCGTCAGGGCTGCTCCTCGTGCTCGTGGGGTCCTCCGTCGTGCTGTACCACTCCGTCACGGCGCTGTACCTCGTCCCGCTGGTCGGTGTGGGCGGGCTTCTCGTGCCGTGGCTGTGGTGGCGACAGCGGCGGGCAGGGCTCGTCGTGTTCGGATCACTGACGGCGCTCGGGGCGCTCTCGGTCGTGTATGTGTGGGACACATACCAGGTGCCGAGCACGGTCGCGGCGCTCCTCGGGGTGGCTCCGCGCACGGGCACTCTCGGCGCGGCGTCGGAGGTGCTGGGCACGCAAGCCCCTGTAATCTGGGCGCGCCTCCGCAGCCTCACGTCCGCGCCCGTGCTCTGGTTCGCGCTCCTCGGCGGATCCGCGCTCATCGCAAGCATCCGACACGCAGCAGGACCAGGCGCCGCACGTATACAATCGGTCATGGTTCCGGTCGTGCTTGTTCTCTGGGTCGTGTTCCTATACCTCGGAAGCCGCACGGCGGAGAGCGGCTTCCCCCAGCGATTCGCGCGAGATCTCGGTGTGCCCCTCGCTGTGCTCGCCGCAGTCGGGCTCGTTACCGCCTTACGTCCACTCGCGTCCCGCATCCCAGTGGGTGTGCCCGCGGCGCTCTTCGCCGCGGCAGCGGTGGCCATCGTTACAGCCGAAAACATCAGTGTCGGTGCGAGGCAGAGTGACTCTCAGCTCCGGACGCCGCAGATCGAGGCGGCAGGAAAGTGGCTGCGAAACCACAACAAGGGCGGACGCATCATCGTCAGCCCCCACGTCAATCAGGTGCCGAGTCGGGCGATGCTCGCGATGGGCGGATACACCGGACTTCAGTCGTACGCGCCCTGGCAACTGCGCCGGCAAAGGGGCTTGCCGCCTAGCGGCGTGAAACCTCTCAGGGATGCGCTCCGGGTCGTGGTCAACCCGACCGGCCCCCGCACCCGCGCCATCATCGATCAATACGATGTGCGCTACGTGGTGTTGTACAAGCGACTACCCTCGCCCTCGTTTTGGCACGGTAAGCGCCCCACTCGATGGACGGTGTTCAAGCAGGAGCGCGACCTGTTTGAGGTCGCGTTCGAGAACTCCGATGTGCTCATCCTGAGGCCCCGGTGACGGCCAGCGTCAACCGTCAGGACGCACCGTCGTACGTCAGCGGCACGCCGGGAGCGGCGCAGTAGCGTGTGGAGCCCCGGCATCCTCGCAGGTCGCATGCATCACGTCCGAGGAGAACGACTCCGTGCGAGCCGGGAGTGCGTTTTGTCTCCCGTCGCTCCGCCGAACCGACACCTGCTCCACTAAACCCGTCCGCCTATCCTCTCAGAGGTTGCCTGCTTGTTGTCTGAAGCTTGCCGCGTCCCAGTGGCACCCTGGCTCAGGAGACGCTCTGCGCCTCTGCCAAGCGCAGGCCACACAACAATCAGGAGCGGGGGGCCGAACAGTAACACGGACTTGTACTGATTCAGCCAGGTGACAGGTGAAATCCTCGGCGCCGTCCAGCCGAACCAGAAGAGCATGCCGCCAAACGTAAGTCCTCCGGCGAGCGCCGCGGTGCGACTCGGACCGCGAGCCGCCGCTATCGCGATCGGGAGCACGAAGTACCACGGCCAGATCCAAGAGAGGGAGAGGCAGTACAGGAACCAGCCCCACACCCAGGCGTGCGCCAGCTCGCGCCTGCCTCGGACGAACCACAGGACGAGGAATATGAACGCAAGCACGAACGCGGCGTTCCGGACCAGGTGGAGCTGCTGCTGGACCGCATCCCTTGCCGCTCTGTCCGCGCCCCGATTCAGTATGGCGCCCAGGACAGCCCAGAACGTGTGCGCGTAACGAGTGGCAGCTGGATTTTCGAGGCTATTCTCCAAGAGAGCCGCACCGGCCCACAGTGGTGCGTAGAGGGCGAGAGAGCTGACCACTGCGACCGCGGTGGCGAGCAGCGCTGCCCGGAGCCTTGCTCGAACACTTGGGAGACCGATCATCCATGCGAGCACGAGGAAAGGCATTAAGACCAGCGCAGTGAGCTTCACCATCCCCGCAGCCGAGACGAGAAACACGGCGAGCAGCCAGCGTCCACATGAAACAGCAAGCAAGCTCAGCACCGCGAATGCGGCGATCATGACGTCGTTGTGGGCGCTGTTCACCACCTCTATCAGGACGAGCGGGTTCCAGCCATAGAAGACCGCCCCCCAAGCCGCCGACTCTGGCCGAACCCGACGGAGCAGCAGCCAGATTGCAACGATCGTCAGGACGTGCAGCCCCAACGTGGCGACTTTGTAGGTCACGATGTTCGCGAACCTGGACTCCCCTGCGATTGTGCTCAGTCCACCCGACAGCATCAACCAGACGGGTCCGTACGCGGAGCGGAGATTCTTCCAATAGGGGAACCACCCCAAGTGCGGGTCACCGGCGAATTGGTTGGGGGCGATGAGAATCGGGTTCTCGCCGTAGGTCGAGAGCGTCCGACCGTAGAACATGTACAGATACGCGTCCATGGAGAACATGCCGGGCATAAGGACTAGCGGGACGGAGAAGAGCGCCACGGGCATCAGGATCCACCAGAGTCCCATGTGGACCTCGCCCGCACGCGCCAACCGGAGTGCCAGCACCCACATGCCGATAAGCCCAAGCGCGACGAGGCCGAACAGGAGCATGTTGGTTATCGCCAGCTCGCTCCTCCGGCTCGCAGCCTCGAGGTTGTCTGGCATCAGCCTCGCGGTGACCTCGTCGAGCCAGCGCAACTTTTGCAGCGTCTGCGTGGGGAAGAAAGGTATGCTCTGCACGCGTCCAAGCACGAACAACGCACCATACAGCACGCACGTTGTCACGATCGCGAGGAGTAGCAGTACCCTCCCCCGCCCGACTCGCTCCATCACCGTCTGAGTGTCGTGCCCCCGGTCACGGGCGCTCCATCCCTTGATGTGCCAATCACTCTCGCGCGCACGGGTGTTACCTCGATTCCGCTTGGCGCTTAGCCCACCCGGACGGGGCTGGATAGGGTGAACCCGCTGTCAGAGACCCCTCGTCGTTTCGGGTGTCCAGATCGAAGGCTGGCACGCGCGCGAGGTTGCGCCTCCGGCGCAGGGCAGCGACGCACAGGGCGGCGAGCGTCAGGTATGCGAGGAGCGAGAGCGCGATGCCGGCTCTCAACGCGGTCGACTCATACCTCAGCTCCACTATATGATCTCCCGCCGGGACGGGTACGGCCCGGAGCACTGTATTGGCAACGTACACCGGGACGGGCCGTCCGTCGACGTACGCCTTCCACGCGGGATAGTATACCTCGCTCACCACCAGCATGCCCTCTGCGCCGGTCGAGGTCTGGAGCTCGATCCGCTCCGCCTCGTAACTCGTAATCTCGGCCTTATCCGCCGAGGGATCAGCGACGGGCGCAAGCGAGGGAGGCTGCTGCTCGAGCAGCACCGTCCTCCTCGGGTCGACCTGCCTCGAGGCTAGCAGATTCAGGGCCTCCTTGGGCTCGGTCCGTTGCGCGCTGTGCACGATCCACGCGCGTGGGAGCGTCCTTGACCGTTCGAAAATCTGGTTCCCGGACCCGGCGTAGACGATCGGATACGCGCTCTCCAGCCACTGCGTGCCGCTCCACCTCCGAGGCTTGGACTCCGGAACGACGATGTATCGCACGTTGAGGAGATCCAGAAGTGGCGATTGGATGCCTCGCGGAGAGACATAGGAGTTACGATAGCCAAGAAAGGCGCGATTGAGCGCGGTAAAGAGCCGCTCGTACCGTGCGATGCGAACGGAATTGTAGCCTTGTATGTCCTGCAGGTGGGCTGGGACGGAGCGGCTGGCGGAGATGACGGCCTTAGCGAGCGGATCTGCATAGTTCTCGTGGTGGCGGATTGCGAGTCCGTTGCGCTTTTCAGCGAAGCTGAAGTAGCGGAACTGCTCCTGCTTGCCCTCCTCCCGCAGGAACGCCGCGGCCCGCGTGGGTGCGTAAAAGGAGTTCAGATTCACCTTCTCGTGCTCGCGGCGCTTCTCCAGTAACACTGTTCCAACTGAGAGGAGATCGGTGAACACCACAAATAGCAGCAGCGCCGTTGCCACGCCACGCCCCCTCGGCAGCAACACGGCGGCCGCAAACAGCACTCCGGCGAGCCCCACCACGAGCAGTGTCGCGCCCGCGACGCTTACATTGAGCGCTCGAATGATTAGCACTGTCGCGACCGGCAGCAGCACTAGGAGCGTGGCCCCCCTGCCGCGCTTAGGGAGGTGGTTCCAGGTAGCCCCCGCGAGCAACGCCAGCCCGAGATAGAGCACCAGGGTGATAACTCCAGGATGGTGCGGGTGCAGCCGCGAGAAGCGAGGCAGCAACGCATACAGAAGACTATGGAGCGGCGTTGGTCCCTGCCCGGTAAGGACGAGCACGGCGAGAGTGAGCGCCGCGAAATACGGCGTGGCATGGTGTCTCCGTGCGACGAACGGAGCTAGGACGGCGAGCGCCAACGTCGCTCCCCCCGCGTAGTACCGGTCATTGCGATCGAGAAGGAGTCCCCAGTCGCGAATCGACCAGCCACCGATCACCGCTTGGTATCTGGCGCCAACGTATCCACCGGCAAGATTTGACACCGCGTTGTACTCTAACCGGGGCAGCACCCCGGCTGCGGCGAGCGTGAACCCGAACAGCACGAGCGCACCACCGTGCAGCAACAGCATTCCGAAGCGCGCGCGGATGCGCGAGGTCGAGTCCGGTGGATCGAGTAGTGTGCGGTAGGCTACGAACCCTCCAACGGCGAGCAACGCATAGTAGGATCCCTGCCCCAGCCATCCGGCGAGGATCTGGCTGAGGCAGAATGCCGAACCGCCCCAATAGACTCCCCTCGTGAGCCTGCTCGTGCTGCGGATGGCTAACTCCGCAAATAGGATAGTGAAGGGTAGCCACGCCATGATGGCGGACCAGCCGAAATAGCTGACGTTACGCTCGTACAAGAGACTGCAGAACCCGTACGAGATCCCCGAGAGCAGCGCCGCAGCTACCCCCATCCTCAGCACCCGCGCCAAAGCATACGCCCCTATCCCAGCGAGCGCCAGGTGGAAGAACAGGTATGTCTTGGCAGCGAGGGAGAGCGGCAGGACCGTGAAAAGCACCATCGCTGGAAGGTACATCCACCCTGACTGCGGGTCCCCGGCAAAGGGCGTTCCGGAGAGCTGATACGGATTCCACGCCGGTATGTCACCGGAGCGCAATCGTTCGCCCATATGGACGTACCATGGATAGAACATCGTCGCCGAGTCCTGCCCGATCACGGTGCCCTGCGTCAGGCTGCTCCACCCGGCCACCATAGTGAGCGCCAGCAGCAGCAGTACGGCGAGGAGGTCTGAGGAAGGACGGCGGCGGGCAACAGGCAGGACACGGGTAACGAGATGCAGACGCATCATTCGGCCATACCACCGGCACCCGTCTCCGGCGTGTGCTCGGGCATCTCGCCCTGCTGGTCGTCGCCCGCACCACCCTGCTGGCCACCCTCGGTCGTCTCCTCCGGCACTTCA